>CASEEU010000016.1 GCA_949287075.1 uncultured Eubacteriales bacterium
AAATAAATCGTTAAGACTTAGTAGACGGGAAGTTGTTACTAAGGCAAAAGTATTTACATACTTGCGTATCTATTTTCGCATTCCGCTAATAAAGATTTGAAGGATTGACTCCTATTCTTTTAATGCGGAAATTAAATAGAAAGGAGATTTTTTTATGCGTAAAAACAAAAAAATTATTTTAGCTGCTATTTTATTAGCATTACTGATTATTTTATCTAGATTTTTCATTATTTCAACACCTATTATGAAAATCAGTTTCACCTTTGTAGCCATTGCCTTATGTGCTACTTGGCTTGGTCCTAAATGGGCTGTTCTTATCACTGTTGTAGAAGATTTAATTGGTGCTACCTTATTTCCATCAGGAAGCTTTTTTATTGGATATACCATAAGTGCAGGATTGACTGGTTTAATTTATGGACTATTACTATATAAAAAGGAACCAGATTCTTTGACAAACAAACAGTATATTATTCGAGTAATCATTGCTGTTCTTTTAGTTACCTTTGTTATTCACACAGGATTAAATACTTTATGGACAAGTATTACCTCTGGTAAAGCTTTTATGGTGTTACTATTACCTAGACTTACAAAACAACTTATCATGATACCTATCCAAATAATTGTTATTTTATTTATCGAAAAACTATTAAGAAAACCTTTTAATAAATATATAAGGAGTAGCGATAACGATGATTAACATAGAAAATGTATCTTTTAAATATAAGAATAGTGATTATATCTTAAAAAACATAAATTTTTCTGTAAATGATGGTGAAGTCATTGCCATTGTTGGAAAAAATGGTTCAGGAAAATCCACTCTTGGAAGATTAATTGCAGGTATTACCAAATTAAAAGAAGGAACGATAACAATTGATAATATCCATACATCTAAAGATATCAAAACCATTAGAGAAAAAGTAGGTATTGTTTTTCAAAACCCTGAAAATCAGATTATTTTTAATAATATTTATGATGAACTTTCTTTTTCTTTAAGAAATTTAAATCAATCTGAAATTGACAATCGAATATCCACTTCTTTGAAACAAGTAGATATGTATGATTTTAAAGATAAAGATTTGTATGCTTTATCACTAGGTCAAAAACAAAGAATTATGATTGCAGAAATCTTGGCTAAAAATCCAAAATACATTATTTTGGATGAACCAACCACTATGATTGATAGCTATGGAAAAGAAAAAATACATGATATTATTTTAGATTTAAAACAAAAAGGATATACAATTATTTGTATTACCAATTTGTCAGACGAAATTTTATTAGCTGATAGAACTTTGATTTTAGATAATGGAGAAATTGTAGCTGAAATAAATAAAGAAGAATTAATTAATAAATATGATATTTTAGAAAAATATGATATTAAAATTCCAACTTTACTAAATATTTTAGTAGAGTTAAAACAAGAAGGCATTGATTTACATGTATCTGATTTTTCTGTAAAAGAACTTTCAACTACCATCAAGGAAAAATTAAATACAGAAAGGAAATCTATATGAAAGATGTTCTTAAATTTTTAATTTTTATTATATATGCTACCACTATATTTTTCTTACCAAATCATATTTACATTTTAGCTTGTCTTATTATAAACTTAGCCATTATATTATTGTGTAAACTTAGTATTAAAAAAGCATTTTTTAATACATTAAAAATTGTTCCTTTTGTCCTTTTCACATTTGTCATTAATCTTTTCTTAGATAGTTTTATATTTGCTTTATGGATAGGAATTAAATTGATCATCGTTTGTAACACAACTTTTATATATTCTCAAACAACAACTGTTGCAAACTTAGCTAAAACTATTAGGAAGTTATGCGCACCTTTAAAACTTTTCAAGGTTAATACAGAAGAAATTGAAGTTATGGTATGTATTTCTTTATCACTACTTCCTGCCATTAGAAATGATTTGACAGAACTAAAAAATGCTTGTAAAGCAAAAAATATAGATATTAATTTAAAGAATGCTAAATATATTTTATCTAAATTTTTATTGTCTTTAATTAAAAGAGTTAATCAAATTGATGAAGCTATGATAGAAAAAGGATGTGACTATTAATTATCTAATAGTCATGCTTTTTTATTTTACTTATAGAAATTTGTAGAATTATGTAAAATATGGTATAATGTAATATAGGACAACCTTTTGGTTAGCCTAACCAAGAATTTGGGAGGGCTATGCGTCCTCCTGAATTTTATAAAAAATAAAAAAATAAAGGAGGATAAAAAAATGAAACTGGAGTCAACATGCTATGAAAACCACAAACTCGTGCTTAACAAACAGGGCACTCCTATTGCCGTTCAGATTGACGGTATTGAGGCTTTTCGCCTGTACGATACCGTTAAAGTAACCGGCGATTGTCGGGGCTACATTTGCCCTGGCATAAAGGAACCTGGAATTGGTCAGATTGTTGAAATTCGCCGTGATAGCACTGACCACTTCTACGGAGTAAAGATGCAGAACGGAGAGTTTGGCTATATGAAGTGTAGCCGAATGAGACGTTTGTAAGGTTTCATTTGCCAAAGGAAAGGTAAGACCATCCCCATAGGATGGTCTTTTACATATTAATATTTTTTAACTCAATTTCTTTTCCTTTTAAATATGACAATATTCCACTTTCTGTTAGAAAATTAAATTTTAGTTTATAACTACATAACATCTGATGCTTTTTGCTGAATTGCTTATTAATTTCATTTTTTCCATATTTACCATCACCAACAATGGGATAACCTATATGAGATAAATGGGCTCTAATTTGATGTGTTCTTCCTGTTTCAATTTCAACATCTAACAAAGCGGTATTATCTTCTCTTTTTTCTAGTATGGTATATTTAGTAATAATTTTCTGATAACCTTTTTTAAAGGTATCACTAATATATACTTGCGATTTTTTTTGATCTTTAAACAAATAAGCCTCTAGTCTTTCTTCTTTCTTATTGGGAATTCCATATACCAATGCCAGATAATGTTTTTCAATTTCATGTTTTTTAAATTTTTCTAATAAGATTCTTAATGTCTCTTCATTTTTAGCAAACATAACCAATCCAGTTGTATTCCTATCAATTCTGTGGCATGGTTGTGGTCTAATTTCACAATTTGTATACTGTTTGTTGATTAACTCTGTTAAAGAATTTGTTCCTGTTACTTCAATGTTTGCTGGCTTATTGATTACCAATATATTTTCATCTTCATAAACGATATCCAACTCTATCTTTACATCTTCTAATTCCTTTGGAAGATATATTTGTATTTTATCATTTTCATAGACCAATATATCTTTATTTATTCTTTTTCCATTTACTTTTATATCTTTTTTTCTTAATAACTTACAAAACGTAGGATAATTTATATTGGATAATTCTTCTAATATAACTTTATTTAATTTCTTTTCATGGTATTTCTTACTTACAATTATTTCTTTCATCATATTATGATTATATCGTATTTCTAGTATTGAAACAAGCTAGTTTCTATGATTTTTTCATATTTTTCAAAGTTTGGCTCATAATTTTCTATCATTCTATAAAAATATTTTGAATGTGTTTTATATTTTAAATGACAATATTCATGTAACACAATGAAATCTATAACATCTCTATGAAACATAACAATTTTAGGATTAATCATAATTTTACTATTGACACATCTTCCAATTTCTTTTTTCATATTTTTGATTTCATAGTCTTCAGGTGCAAATCCTAACATAATTCTGGTTTTTTCCATTGCTCTTTCCACTTCTACTTTTGCAATTTGTTCGTACATTTTATCAATTGCTAAATCTAAAATTTCTTGATTATTATCTTTTTTATAACGATTAGGAAGTGATATTTTGATTAGTTTATTTTCTACATTTAATTCTGGTACTTTTACATTTTTGTACACAATTTTCACTTTATAATCAATTCCCAAAACTGGTACTGGATGTCTTTCTAATGTAGTATTTATATTGTTTTTTACGCGAATTGCTTTTTTTACTTTATACATAACCATCACTCCTATTCTTGAATTTTTGTTTTGCAAATTATTGTTCGCTTTTGTTGTTCTTATTTTATATTTTATTTTCTACTTTGTCAATACTTTTTATAAAAAAACATAAAATTTTTGTTCGTATTTTGTTTATGACCTAAAATATAGTGTTTTCAAGCTTTTTATTGATACTGTTTATTTCCTTTTACATAACTTTTAAAAGTTTCAAAATCTAATGGTTTTGCATAAAAATAACCTTGTATAAAATCGCAATTTTCTTTTTTTAAGTATGCAACTTGTTCGCTTTTTTCTACCCCTTCTGCTATTGTTTTTAAATTTAATTTTTTTGTAATTAAGAGAATTATTTCTAAAAGATTTATACTCTCATTTTTTTCGCCTATTTGATCTATAAAAGATTTATCAATTTTTATTGTATCAATTGGTAACGTTTCTAACATATTCAAAGAAGAATATCCTGTACCAAAATCATCAATGACAATATAAAATCCTTTTTCTTTTAATTTTTCTAATATCTCTTTCATATCTATGTTACTATCTACAGTTGTTCTTTCTGTTATTTCTATTTCAATATCACTGGGCGATATACCATATTGCTTTGTAATACGCATATATTTTTCAAAAAAATCTTTTTCTGTTAAACTTTCCTTTGATATATTTACTGAAATTTTAGGAATGTCTTTAAATTGTGTCTTCATTTCTTGCATATTTTCACATACTTTTTTATAAACATATTCATCTAATTTTATGATAAAATAATTTTTTTCAAATATAGGAATAAATTCACCTGGTGATATCATATTTCCATCTTTTTTCCATCTAACTAATGCTTCTGCTCCTTCTATTTTTTCTGTTTTTGTACTGATTTGTGGCTGATAATATATTTCAAATTCCTTATTTTTAATGGCATCTTCCATCATGTTCTCTATTTCACTTTCTCTTATCAATCTTTGTTCAAATTCCTCTGTAAACACACCATATTGCACATGATATTTTCCTTTTATACTATCATGTGCCATAATCGCTTTATCTATGATACTTTGTACATCTTTTTCATTTTTATCACATATATACACTCCCATAGAAATTCGTAAATTATACCATATGTCTCCTATATTGATTCGGGATATCTTATTGTTTAATCTTCTTGTTATATTTTCTACATCTACTTCTCCGATTAAAAATATTCCAAATACATCATTTCCTAATCTGCAAACAATATCTGTTTTCCTTATAGAATGTTGTATTTCTTCTCCCACTCGTTTTAATAATTCATTTCCTTTCATATGTCCATATTTCTTATTAAATGATTTAAATTTGTCTATATCTAATATAATCATTGTTTTTTTACTATTTATTTCTAATTTTTCTTTTGTTCTTGCTAAATATGCATTATAGTTACCTAATCCTGTTATAGGATCAATATATGCTAACTCGAAAAGTCGATTTCTTTTTTCTATCCTTAACTTCTTATATCTTCTATTCATAACTTATCTCCTAATTTATTGTTTTTCTTAATGATTTATATATTTTAGTATGTGTTATAAATAGAAAATTATTCCATTATAGATAGTAAATAACGCAAAAAACAGACCTCAGAACAACTTTCATAAGTTTATTCTTTGAGGTCTGTCCCTTTTGTTCAATTTTTGAACATTAGGGACAGGTCAAATCGTTCAATTTTTGAACGATTTGGCACGTCCCTATCGTTTATTTCATTGCTTCTTCTACTGCAACAGCTACTGCAACTGATGCTCCAACCATTGGGTTGTTACCCATTCCGATTAATCCCATCATTTCAACATGTGCTGGTACTGATGAGCTTCCTGCAAATTGTGCATCTGAGTGCATTCTTCCCATTGTATCTGTCATACCATATGATGCTGGTCCTGCTGCCATATTGTCTGGGTGT
>CASEEU010000017.1 GCA_949287075.1 uncultured Eubacteriales bacterium
CAATGAGACCACTAGGATGGAAGAGTCCAAAAGAAAAACTAGAAGAATACATGTGTAAAGTAAAATAGCAGTCATAGAAAAAGGTACTTCAAACAATATAAATTTCAATTAAGTGTGACATATGTTTGACAAACCTACAAGCAAAAATGGCTTAAAATCAATAAATCCCTTGATTTTTATTGAAAAATGTAGTAAAATATATAAAGTTTGTAATAGTATTTGAAAAATGAAAGGAGAAATGAAAATGGCATCAGTATATTCAGCAGGAGATTTTAGAAATGGAACCACATTTGAAATGGAGGGAAATGTATATAGAATTGTAGAATTCCAACATGTTAAACCAGGAAAAGGATCTGCATTTGTAAGAACAAAATTAAAAAATGTTATCACAGGAGCAACATTAGAAAAAACATTTAACCCATCAGATAAATTCCCAGCAGCACAAATAGAAAAGAAAGCAATGCAATATTTATATAATGATGGTGGTTTATATTATTTCATGGATAATGAAACATATGATCAAATACCACTAAATGAAGAACAAATTGGTGATTGTTTAAAATATTTAAAAGAAAATATGGAAGTAACCATTCTTTCATATAAAGGAAATGTATTTGCAGTAGAACCACCAATATTTGTTGAATTAGAAGTTACATATACTGAACCTGGATTTAGTGGAAATACAACAACAACATCAGGAAAACCAGCAAAATTAGAAACAGGTTTAGAAATTCAAGTACCATTATTTGTTGAAATTGGAGATATCTTAAGAATCGATACCAGAACAGGCGAATATATGGAAAGAGTATAGAAAGGTGAATCTTAATGGCTAAACTAAGAGAAGAATATAAAAAATTTTTAGAGGACATAGAGAAAAATTTAAAAAATAAAGAAGACTTAGAATATATCAAAGTAAGATTTTCAATGTTTGTTGATAAAGTCATTGATGAAATGGATATGCTTGTTGACTTTAAAACTCAGAGAATGACTGAATTAGAACAAAAACAAAAAGAAATTGATGATAAAATGAATAAGATGCAACAAATCATTGATAATATAGAAAAAGACATATATTCTGATGAAGGTTTTGATTTTGAAATCATTTGTCCATATTGTGATAATCAATTTGTGATAGATGTAGAGGAAGATAAAACAGAAGTAGAATGTCCAGTTTGTAATAATATTATAGAATTAGATTGGTCAGGAGAGGTAGAAGAAGATTCAGATTGTAATGGAAGTTGTTCAGGTTGTCATGGATGTGATGAAGGAATCGAAGAACAGCAAGAAGATAAAACACAATCAATACAAAGTGAAGATAAGAAAGAAAATGATGAAGAAAATAATGATGATGATATGTAACATAAAGCCACAAAAAGTGCCACAAATGGGTTTTCCATTGTGGCACTTTTTAATGTGAATTTAACAATTATCTGATCTAAACAGGCACAATATCGTAAAAAACGGAAAAAGTACCAAAAAGAACAGAAAACCGAAAATCACCGAGGCAACAGTGATTTTAGCAAGTATGCTATAGTTGGTAATTATGAAAACCGCTAAGCCAATGAATAACCAACAAGAAGCTGAAATCAGTGCTGCACCATTCCCATTATTGCGAAAAACAACATCTGCAAAATGGGTTAACTTTGGAAATCTCCGTGTTAAAGGTAGGTTCTCTTTCATAAAAACCACTCCTTTCAGAATATTCAGTGAATTTTCACTGTATTTACATAATATCATAAAATTTGGTTAAAGTAAATATAAGTTATATCAGAAGAGAAAAGAGATAAAAATATATTTGACTCTGAATAACAATATAAATCAAAAAAAATCTAAAGGGTTTTGATATTTTCCATCTATTCGAATGCCTAAATGAAGATGTGTTCCAGTTGTGGCACCATTGGTAGGGTTACCAGAAGAATCAGAATATTGGTTACCTTTTACACCATAGACATATTTAGGTCCCACATAACCAATAACTTGACCTTGTTTCACAATATCTCCCACCTTTACAATATAATTGGGAGAACAATGACAATAGGTAACTCGATAATTATCAAAAGAAAGAGTAATGGTATATCCACCAGCACCTAAAAACTGTGTAAATGTAATTTCACCATCAGCAACTGCAATTAGTTTTGTTCCTTCAGGTGCAGGAATATCAATCCCAGAATGGGAAGAAGAGGCACCAGAAGTTGGAGAAACTCTTTTACCAAAGTAGGAACTTATTCTTGTATATCCTGGAATAGGCCATACAAAACCATCAGGGTTAATGGAAATGATTTCAGAATCTAAAGTATTTTGATAATAAACATTATTAGAGCTAATCACAGGGGTAAAAAAGATAGTAATAAATAAAATCAAAAAAATAAGTATGTAAATAATAGATTTTATATGATGAAAAATAAAAATCACCTCGTTTAAATAAAAAAATAGAAACCATATAACTGTTGCACAGTCTGGTTTCCATTGTGGCAGGGGTAGAAGGATTCGAACCCTCACAGGCGGTTTTGGAGACCGATGTGCTACCATTAACACTATACCCCTATAGATTTAAGACAATTAATATATTAGCATAAAAAAAATATTTTATCAATATTTTTTTGAAAAATTATTGACTTTTTTGAATAAAGATAATAAAATATATAAAATTACATATCTACAGTGAAGAAGAAAAAGTGCGAGAATATTTATTTTTAGAGAGTTGGTGCTGGTGAAATACCAACAATAAATACGCATGGGGAGCTTTGGAGTGGATTTTTAATGAAGGTGCTTAAAACTTTTAGTTTTAGGAAATAGGGTGGAAACGCGGAATATAACTTTCGTCCCTAGTATGCTTTATACTAGGTTGATGAAAGTTTTTTTGTTTTAAATTTAATGAAAAGCAGCAATCTGCACATTTTTGCAATTTATTTCAAAAAAACTTTCATGGTACTAGTAAATAAAATTAAAAGAGGAGGAATTGTTATGTTAAAATCAATGGACACTTTAGTGGCACTTTGCAAAAATAGGGGATATATTTACCCTGGTTCAGAAATTTATGGAGGTTTAGCCAATACTTGGGATTATGGACCTTTAGGTAATGAACTAAAAAATAATGTAAAAATGTTATGGAGAAAGAAATTTATACAAGAGAGTAAATATAATGTAGGATTAGATGCAGCAATTTTAATGAATCCAACCACATGGGTTGCTTCAGGACATGTAGGAGGTTTTTCAGATCCATTAATTGATTGTAAAGAATGTAAAACAAGACACAGAGCAGATAAATTAATAGAAGAATGGGCTCATGAAAAAGGAAAAGATATGATTGCTGATGGTATGTCTGATAAAGAATTGATAGACTTTATTAATGAAAATCAGGTACCATGTCCAAATTGTGGAAAAACAAACTTTACAGATATTAGAAAATTTAATTTAATGTTTAAAACATTCCAAGGTGTAACAGAGGATAAAACAGCAGAAATTTATTTAAGACCAGAAACAGCACAAGGTATATTTGTAAACTTTAAAAATGTGATGAGAACATCTAGAAAAAAAATACCAATGGGAATTGCACAAATTGGAAAGGCATTTAGAAATGAAATTACACCAGGAAACTTTACATTTAGAACAAGAGAATTTGAACAAATGGAATTAGAATTTTTCTGTAAACCAGGAACTGATTTAGAATGGCATGCATATTGGAAAGATTTCTGCAAAAATTGGTTATTAAATTTAGGAATTAAAGAAGAAAATATTAGATTAAGAGATCATTCAAAAGAAGAATTATCACACTATAGTAATGCTACAACTGATATTGAATTTGCATTTCCATTTGGATGGGGAGAATTATGGGGAATTGCAGATAGAACAGATTTTGACTTAAAGAGTCATATGAAAGTATCAAAAGAAGACTTTACCTATACAGATCCAGAAACAAATGAAAAATATGTACCATATTGTATTGAACCATCTTTAGGTGCAGACAGAATGGTATTGGCATTTTTATGCAATAGCTATGATGAAGAAGAAATTAGTGAAGGCGATACAAGAGTGGTATTACATTTACATCCACTATTAGCACCATTCAAAATAGCTGTACTTCCATTGTCTAAAAAATTATCAGAAAAAGCACAAGAAATACATGAAAAATTATCAAAGAAATTTATGTGTGACTATGATGAAACAGGAAGCATTGGAAAAAGATATAGAAGAGAAGATGAAATTGGTACACCATATTGTTTAACAGTAGACTTTGACACGCTTGAAGACAATACAGTAACTATCAGAGATAGAGATACCATGGAACAAATTAGAATTCCAATTGATGAAGTAGAAAAATGGCTAGAAGAAAAATTAGAATTCTAAATGTCCAATTGGGGACGTTTCTGTTTGGGACATTTTGTCGCATTGGGACTTGGTCTCAATGCGATATTTTGTCTAAAACAAGTATGAAAACTTGAATTTATGGGTGGTTTATGATAAAATTTAAAGGGTAACATAATATAGGAAAGGACAGAAGATATTTTTGTCCAAAGAAATAATAGGAGGAAAGAAAAGAAATGAAGTATTATGCATGTAGTTCTATCGAAAATCTTGAACTGGCTTTTTTAGGACACATAGACATAGGGAATTGTGTGACATTTTGCTGTGAAGATGTCAAAGAAAAACCTATGATAGGACTGAGAGAGCCAAAGGAAACAGTGGAAGAGATTTTGCGGTTGTATCAGGATATAAAGTTAAAGAGTATACAACTAGCGGAAGAAGGTGTATCAGATTCCGTACTAACAGGATGTATAAAATGTCCAATGTTTCAGTTAAAACAAAAGGAGATACAATCAATATCAGAGGTCAAAAAGCGAATGATATATGATTATATCAAAATGATAAACATTTCTGTGTATCCAGCACCTTGTCAGGCAAAATGTATATACTGTAATGTGAGAAAATTTAAAAGACTCATGCAGTATAATGAGAATTTTGAGGAATTTTATAACAGAATGTTTGAAATCATTCGATTACTTCAAGAGGAATATCATTTGATTAAACCAAGTACCAATTGGTTTATTGCAAGTGGAGAAATCACCATACATCCGTTGAAAAGGAAGTTATATGATCTGACAATGGATAAGAATGTGGTTTATTGTTCAAATTCTTTTAAATATGATGAACAATTAGGGGACATTTTGGCAACCAACAGAAATGCTAAACTGAGTTTTTCAATAGATTCCGGAACACCAGAAACATGGAGTCTGGTAAAAGGAGCAAATAATTGGGAAACCATGAGAGAAAACTTAAACAGGTATCACAAAAAAGCACTGACCTGTCAGCAAATACGATTAAAGTATATTATGCTGACTGGGATAAATGATAATCCGCAAGAATATGCTGCTGTTATCAATCTCTTACAAGATTTGGGACTAAGAAGTTTGGAAATAGCCAGAAATCAGTATGAAACAGATATTCAAAGAAGTGTAAAAGATACTGCAACTTTTATACAATGTTTAAAAAAAGCGAACATAGAATATCAGTTGAGAGGCTATTCGCCAGAAGAGGTAAAACAAATTAACGAAATCCTATAAAGGCCAATATATTTTGGCCTTTAAAAATTTTTATGATATAATAGAAGTCATAATTATAAAAAAAATACATATAAAGGAAGATAGAAAATGAACTACAAAATTGTAAATGGTTCTATATCTTATGGAGCTGAAACGATATTAGAAGAAATTAATTTTGAAATAAAAGATAAAGATAAGATAGCCATTATCGGAAGAAATGGAGCGGGAAAAACCACTTTTTTAAATACCATTATGGATAATGACATTTTAGAAGAGGGAATTGGAGAAGGAAAATTCCATATATATAAACAAGGAAATCCTGTGATAGGATATTTGAAGCAAATAAACTTTGAAAATTCTAATAAAACTATGTTAGAAGAAATCTTAGAAGTTTATGCACCAATTATAAATTTAGAAAACAAAATACAAGAAAAAGAAAGGGACTTGCAAGAAAATACAGATGAAAAACTGATAAAAGAATACACCAATGCTTTAGAACAATATGAAATCCAAGGCGGATATGTGTATAAAAAAGAATATGAAACAGCCATTAAAAAATTTGGTTTTAAAGAAGAAGATAAGTATAAAAAAGTAAGTGAATTTTCTGGGGGACAACGAACCAAAATTGCTTTTTTAAAATTATTATTAAGCAAACCAGATATTTTATTGCTAGATGAACCAACAAACCATTTAGACATTGTAGCAATTGAATGGTTAGAAAATTATTTAAAAAATTATCCAAAAGCAGTTGTGATTGTATCACATGATAGAATGTTTTTAGATAAAATTGTTAATAAAGTATATGAGATAGAATATGCCAGTATGGTAGAATATAAAGGAAATTATGCTGATTTTGAAAGGCAGAAAAAGGAACGATATGAAAAGCAATTAAAAGATTATGAATATCAACAAGCAGAAATCAAAAGATTGCAAGCCATTGCAGATAGATTTCGATATAAACCAACAAAAGCGAAAATGGCATTATCTAAATTAAAAAAGATTGAACAAATGACAATCATAGAAAAGCCAGAAGAATATGATTTAAAAACATTTTATGCGAATTTTGATGTAAAAATACAAAGCGGAAAAATGGTATTAAAAGTAGATAAGTTAGAAATCGGATATAATAAACCAATTGCAGAAGTATCTTTTGAATTATATAAAGGAGAAAAACTAGCCATTATTGGAGAAAATGGAACAGGAAAATCAACATTGTTAAAAACGCTAAATGGAAATATACCTAAAATGAGTGGAGAATTTGAATATGGATATCATGTTCAGAAAGGCTATTTTGACCAACAAATGGAATTTTTAAATCCAGAAAATACCGTATTTGAAGAGATAACGCAAAACTTTCCAGAATTAACAACAACACAAGCAAGAACATTATTAGGAACATTTCTTTTTACAGGAGAAGATGTTTTTAAGAAAATAACGGTACTATCAGGAGGAGAAAGAGGAAGATTACAATTGTGTAAAATCTTAAAGAGTGAGCCGAACGTATTATTACTGGATGAGCCAACCAATCATATGGATATTGTCGGAAAAGAAAGTTTAGAAAACATTCTAAAAGAATATACAGGAACGTTAATCTTTGTTTCTCATGATCGATATTTTGTAAATAAGATTGCAGACTGTATATTAGAATTTCAAGATGGAAAAGTAACATTCTATCATAAGAATTATCAGGAGTATTTGGAATATAAAGAAAAACAGAAAGATGCAGTTGAATCATCACAGGATTCTGTTGCAGGAGAAGAAAAAACAAACGTTAATAAAAAAGAAAAGAATTCTTATTTTATGAAAAAAGAAAGAAATCGAATACAAAATAAGATGAATAAGATTGAGCAAGAAATCAATAAGATGGAAGAGAAAATTCAAAATATTGAAAAAGAAATGACGAAAGAAGGAAATGCTTCAGATTACATAAAATTAAATGAATTACAGGAAGAAATACAAAAAATTAATCAAGAAATAGAAGATAAAATGCAAGAATGGGAAGAGTGGAATAATAAACTTTTGCTAGAATCATAGAAAAATGCGGACTTTTTGATGTTATTATGCTAAAATAGACTACAAGAAAGCTCAGCACAAATATCGCTCCAAATATTCAAGTCTTGAACACGAATTGAAAAAGCTAAACATGGAATCACAGCAATAGGTGATGCCATGTTTCTTTGGTTATAGATAATGAAAATTTATATAATGATATTTATTTAGTTGTATAAATTTCTTTCATATAAATCCTGAATAAATACATCTTTTTCCTCGAAATTATCAATAAAACCAACTTTAGCCATATTGTCATTTACACCTTGAATCCATACAGGTCTATCATCATAAAAAACATCACATTTTTCTTTGTTAGCTAAAATAGAATGAATTCTAGAAATATCCATAACAAATCCCTCCCATAAAATCATACTAATTAAAATATATCCAAAAATGAATTTTATATGCATAATATTTTTCAAAGTTGAGGTATCATACCTTTGAAAAATAGCGAAATTTAAATGCTTGACTTAAAACTTGATTTCATATACAATGAATTAGTAAAGAACTAAAGGAGGAATTATATGAAAATACAATATAAAGATAAAGTGATAGAAGTAGACAAACCAATGCCAATTAGTGAATTATTAAAAGAGGAAATTGAAAACAGTGAATATACTGTCGTAGCAGCTGTTTTTAACAATGAATATAAAAATTTAGAATCAATCATAAAAGAAGATGGAAAATTAGAACTTATTGATATTTCATCAAAAGAAGGGATGAAGGTTTATAGAAGAACATTAGTATATATCGTTGGAAAAGCATTTGAGACCATCTGTCCAAATAAAAAAATGGAAGTGAATTATCAATTATCAAATGCTATGTTTTGTGATTTAATTGATGCAGAGGTAACAGATGAATTTATAGAAGAACTAGCACAAGAAGTAAGAAGGATTGTAAAAGAAGATTTGCCTATTAGACAAGTAATTATGAATAGAGAAGAAGCAACGAAATTTTTTAATGAAACAGAAAGCTCAAAGGGAAGATTACAGTTAGATTTAGAAGGCAACAATGAAATTTTTATGTATTATTGTGAAGATTATTACAATTATTGCTATGGAACATTAGCTAATCGAACAGGAATTACCAAAATATTTGAAATTGTAAGATATAATGATGGCTTTTTGGTCAGATATCCAAGTCAAAGTGATCCAGAAAGAATGCCTAAGTTTGTAAAAAATAAGAAATTGGCATGGGCAATGGAAGAATATGATGATATCAATAAGATTTTAAATATCGATAGAGTTTATCGAATCAATCAAGCGATAAAAGAAGGAACCGTTAAAGATATTATTTTATTAGCAGAAGCATTACATGAAAAGAAAATCGCAAAAATAGCAGATAATATAGCAAAAAACAAAAATATAAAAATGGTATTGATTGCAGGTCCTTCATCATCAGGAAAAACAACTTTTGCACAAAGATTAGGAATTCAATTAAAATTAAATAGAATAAAACCAGTAACCATTTCTGTAGATAATTATTTTGTAGAAAGAAAAGATACACCAAGAGATGAAAATGGAGAATATGATTTTGAATGTTTAGAAGCAATAGACTTAGAATTATTTAATGACCATTTAACTAGATTATTAAATGGTGAAGAAGTAGAGATACCACAATTTGATTTTCTTGAAGGTACCAAAAGATATAATGGAAAAAAGTTAAAATTAGAAAAAGATGAAGTATTAGTAATAGAGGGAATTCATTGTTTAAATGATAAATTAACCAGTAAAATACCAGCAGAACAAAAATATAAAGTATATATCAGTGCTTTAACTGTATTAAATTTAGACAGATTTAATAGAATATCTACAACAGATACAAGATTGATTAGAAGAATTGTAAGAGATTATCAATTTAGAGGGTATTCAGCAAAAAATACAATTGCAACATGGAATAAAGTAAATGAAGGAGAGAAGAAAAATATATTCCCATTCCAAGAAGAAACAAACTTCATATTTAATACATCACTAGTATATGAAATAGGTGCTTTGAAACCAGTTATTATGCCATTATTAAAAGAAATCACCAAAGAAGACCCAGAATTTGCAGAAGCATCCAGATTAATCAATATGTTAAAATATTTTGAAGAAATACCAAAAGAATTTGTGCCAAATAATTCTTTACTAAAAGAATTTTTAGGCGGAGGAGATTTCAAGTATTAAAAAGAATGCCCAAGGTTGCCAAAAGGTGCCAAAAGGGACGGGTTAAAATGGCAATCTTTAATTGAAAAAGGAGAAAACATGGAAAATAGAAGATTTACAGAAATCGATGAAGAGTTTATATGTGATAATTGCGGAAAAAAGGTTCCAAAACTAGGCTATTCTTGCAGAGACCATTGTCCATATTGTTTATATTCTAAACATGTAGACAAAAATCCAGGAGATAGACAAGAAACTTGCCATGGGAATTTAGAGCCAGTTTCTTTAGAAATTGATGGAAAAAAAGGTTATGTGATTATTTATAGATGTGAAACTTGTGGAGCAATTAGGAAAAATAAAGCAGCGAAAGATGACAATATGGATTTGATTATTAATTTAAGTAGTAAGCAAATCTGAAACGTTAGGGACGTGTCAAATCGTTCCAAAATGATACCAAAAGGGACAGGTCTTAACCTTTTCATTCAAGGGGACCTGTGGTTATATAAAGTCACTCACGATTTTGTATAAGCTAAATTTTCATAGAATTCTAAAATAAAAAAATGTATTCATGCACTCAGACCCTCTCATAACGAGAGTACCGTGCAATTCATACATTTTTTTATTTAAGAATTTCTACATTCAAATTTAGATACGCAAAATCGATTCGTTTTTTTATATAACCACAGGTCCCTTTGGGACGAAAAGGTTAAGACCTGTCCCTTTTGGTATCATTTTGGAACGATTTGACACGTCCCTAACGTTTCAGATTTCTTTATTCAAGTTTCCGTTTGTATAATGACTACCATCAAACCTTTGATTATTAAGTACTCTGTGAATAATTTCATTGATTTCTTCAATGGTTTCATCCAAAACATCAATTCTTGCATAATCAACATTGAATTCTTTTGGATAAATAGAGGTGATTTTACTATTAAAAATTGTTGTAACAGTTTGAATATTATCAGGTAAAATCCTAAAATTCATATGTAAACGGTCTTTTAATTCATAGATATTATCTGTAATACATCTTTGTTTACAAGTTGGATAACATTTATCGGTTTCACCTAAAAGACAATAATTCATATTTAACAATGGTGTTCTACCATAAACGATAATTTCATTTGGTAATTCTGCACAATTACACAAATCATGAATCATTTTTCTATTTAATTCAGGAGATATGGTATATCGGCAAATTCCTAAATTTTTTAATTCATTGATTGTATGAGAGTTATATACATTAAAGGTGTAATTGGTAATTAATTCTAGGTTTGTATTAAGGTTTGCAAAAAGTGTATGTAATAATTTTATATTACAAATATTTGAAATGACAAAGCCCTTAATATGATAATTATTCAAAGTCGTTTCTATATTGCTATATAATAGATTTTTATAATTGGATTTGATAATGGTTGGCATATAAATGTATATATTAAATTGTTTATCTAAAACATGTAAAATGTCTTGATAATCTTTCATAGAAAAATATTTTAAAGGAATATATACATTTTCAATATCATGAAGTTTGGCATAATCAAAATCTTTATGCAAAATATTTAATAATAAAGAAAGTTTTGCCTTTTTTATAGGATGGTCTTGATTATGATGTTGTTCTTTTTCATTTGCATTGATGCCTTCATCTGTAGATGTTTTTTTATCTATATTAGAAAAGTTTCTCTTCATTGTGTTTATGGTATATTGTTCTACCATTTGTAAAATGGTTCTTCTTAAATCATTTAGAGTACTTAACTTAGGCACAAATAATTTATCATCTAATTCAATCTCTAAAGTTTTAAAAGCAAAAGGTGTAGAGCCTGTTTTAGAAAATTGTGATATGATATGATTTTTGTCCAGTGGTCTTGTTTTAGCTTTTAAAGGTATGATATCACTTATATATTCTATTTTTAAATCTTTATACAATTCCATATTGCTAGCAGATGTCACAGTAATCATGATTGGTTTATTTTCTTTTATAACAATATGGCAATTTAAAAGTACTTTTCGATTTTCTTTTGCACAACTATTTTGAGCCAAAAGATTTAATTTTTTAGAACTCATTTTGAAAATTTGATTTCCTAATTTGATATTTCCTTTCATTCTACCAATGATAACTGTTTGACCACTTTCTGTATATTTAATGTTTTTCATATTTATATCCATTAATTCAGAGACTGTGTAACTTCCTGTCTCATTTTCTAAAGAAATCGTATCTCCAATACCGATAGGTTCATTTAATTTAACCGTAATATATCCTTTTTTGGCATTATATTTTTGAACTTTACCTAAGAATAATCCCATATTATTTGGCTTTTCTTTAAAGACTAAATTTCGGTTAGCTTCATTGCTTAAGTGACCAGAAGAAGACATACCTCTATTAAACACTTGTAACAATTCTTTTTTATCATTTTCATCAATGATATATTCATTATCAGATAAAGCTAAATCAATATATTTTCGATAAATTCTGGTAACAGTTGCTACATATTCTGTTGATTTCATTCTTCCTTCAATTTTAAAAGATTTTACACCTGCTTCAATTAAATCTGGAATAAATTCCAAACCACATAAATCTCTTGTACTTAATAGATATCCTGAATTGATAGATTTTCCATTTTCTAATAATTCAAAAGGTAATCTACAAGGACCTGCACATTTTCCTCTATTTCCAGAACGACCACCTAACATACTAGAAAATAGACATTGTCCAGAATAGGAGATACAAAGTGCTCCATGGATAAAGGTTTCTATTTCAATATTTGTATTTTTACAAATATAATCAATTTCATTAACAGAAAGCTCTCTTGCAAGAACAACTCTTCTAAAACCAAGTTCTTGTAATTCTAAAGCACCATTTAGGTTATGGACAGTCATTTGTGTACTAGCATGAATTGGTAAATCAGGAAATGCTCTCATAAGAGCCATAGCCAATCCTAAATCTTGAACAATAATGGCATCAATTCCAACTTCATAAGCTTTTTTTGCGATATTTATGGCAGTTTCAAATTCAGCATCAGTTACTAATGTATTTAAAGCTAAATGTGTTTTAACACCACGGATTTTGGCATATTGAATAGCTTTTTCTAAATCTTCAAGAGAAAAATTAGTGGCAAAAGCTCGAGCACTAAAGGTATCGCTACCCAAATAGACACTATTAGCACCATTTTGTACTGCAGCTTTTAAACATTCAAAATCACCAACAGGAGAAAGTAATTCTACCATAATTTCACCACCTTTTTCGTTTTATACTATATATATTATTTTGAAAATTTTTTTAAAATTAATTTTACCTAATTATATCACAAAATACTTGAAAATTCTAGGTTACATAAATATAAGAGAAAAAAGGACAAAATATTTCATTTTGTTCGCTTGAAATGTAAAAAAAATAGTATATAATAGAGAACATAGGAAAGAGAAAAACAAAGGAGCAAAGATACATGCAAGAAACGGTAAAAACAAAAAAAGTAGGAGAAATATTCCGTGACTATCAAACAAAATCTAATATACAGTATGCCAATATCCAAGGATTAAATGTAATCAAAAAGACAAATACATTAGAAATTGTATTATATTTTGATGAATATATAGAAATTAAAGAAATATGGTTTTTTGAAAAATTCTTAATAGAGAGATTTCATTTTGATCATATTGAAACAAAAATCAAATATCATGAAGGGGTTATATTAAAAGATATTCAAACAGAATGGAGAAACATCATTGCCTATATGGCACATAAATATCCATTGATGAAACCAATGCTTTTATTAAAAAGTGATGTAGAAATTGATGGAAATGAAGTCAATATCAAAATGCATATTCGAGGAGCAGAATTTTTAAAAGCCAAAAAAACAGATAAAGAATTAGAAAAAGTTTTAAAAAATTTATTTGGCAAAGAATATAAAGTAAATCTACAAGAACAATTATCTAAGGAAGAAATAGAAGAAATACGAGAAGAAATTAAGCAAGTAGAAGAAAAAGCCATTGCCCATATTGAGGAATTAAATGCTGAAAAGCAAAGAGAAAATGCAAACAGTGAAAACCATGGTGAATATGAAAATGTACCAGAATACAATGATCCAGATTATATACCACCTATAGATATGGAAGGATATATTCCAGAAGAGGCAATAGATGGAATGCCACCAGTAGAAGGAATGGAAGATTTCTACGAGCAAGAATATATTATGGGAAAACCATCAAAAGCAAAAGAAAATAAAGTAGCGATAAAAGATATTACAGCAAGCAATTCTAGAATTACCATTGAAGGAAGAGTTTTAACAAGTGAATGCCGTGAGACTAGAACTGGAAAAGGTATGTTAATCTTTGACATTTATGACGGAACAGGAACCATTACTTGTAAATCTTTTGCAAAAGATGCAGGAGAAGGAAAAGAAATTATTGATAAAATTCAAGAGGCAAAAGTAATCAAAGCAGTTGGAAAAGCAGGATTAGATGCATATGCTGGAGATGTCACCATCATGGCAAATACCATTATGGTAAGTCATATAGATGTTCCAGAATTACCAGAAGAAGATGAAAGTACGCCTCTAATATTGGGAATGAATCCTAATATTACAGAACCATTAGTAAAAATTGCAGAGTTAAATGTAGATGATGGAAAAGTTTCCATTGAGGGTGAAGTCATCGATATGGAGGATAGAGAATTAAAGTCTGGTAAAACCTTACTTAGTTTTGATATCTATGATGGAACCAGCAGTATGACTTGTAAAGCCTTTTTGAATAAAGATAATAGCAAACGTGTGATTAAAAGAATCAAAAATGCTAAAGGATTAAAAATAGCAGGAACAGCACAAATGGATTCTTTCTCAAATGAATTAACCATTATGGCAAATACCATAGTAGAAGGAGAAGGAATCAAGAAAAAAGTAAGAGAAGACCATGCAGAAGTAAAAAGAGTGGAACTTCATATGCATACACAAATGAGTCAAATGGATGCCATGACTTCTGCGAAAGATTTAATCAAACGAGCAATGCAATGGGGGATGAAATCTATCGCCATTACAGACCATGGTGTTGTACAAGCCTTTCCGGAAGCACATAAAATGCTAGGATATGATAATCCAGATATGAAGGTCATTTATGGAGTAGAAGCATATCTAGCACCAGATAACACAAAAACCGTATATAATGGCAAGAAACAAAACATAGATACCACTTATTGTGTATTAGACTTGGAAACCACTGGATTTTCAGCAAGCACTGAGAAAATCACAGAAATTGGTGTGATGAAGGTAAAAAATGGAGAGGTGATTGATGAGTTTAGCTGTTTTGTCAATCCTGAAAAACACATCCCAGAAAGAGTTACAGAAGTTACCAACATTACAGATGAGATGGTAAAAGATGCAGAGACCATTGATAAAGTATTTCCAAAACTATTAGCTTTTTTAGGAGATGACAAGGAAACAGTAATTGTAGCACATAATGCCAATTTTGATGTTGGATTCTTAAAACAAAATGCCAAAGTATTGGGATATGATTTTGATTATACTTATTTAGACACCTTAAGCTTAGCAAAAGATTTATTCCCAGATTATAAGAAATATAAATTGGGAAAAATTGCAGAAAACTTAGGAATTAAAGTAGAAGTCGCACACCGTGCTTTAGATGATGTAGATACAACTGTCAAAGTATTTAAAGTCATGGTAGATATGTTAAAGAAAAAAGGAGCAACCATTGTAGAAGATATTGATAGAGTAGCAGCCAGTGAAGAAGCCAAAAAAGAAGAATATAAAAAGCTAAAAACCTATCATGCGATTATCTTAGCGAAAAATTATGTAGGATTAAAGAATTTGTATAAGTTAGTGTCTTTATCACATTTACATTATTTTTATAGAAAACCACGTATCTTAAAAAGTTTGTTAAAGAAATATTCAGAAGGATTGATATTGGGAAGTGCCTGTGAAGCAGGAGAACTATATCAAGCCATTGAGCTTGGAAAAACAGATGAAGAAATCGAAGCAATTGCCAATGACTATGACTATTTAGAAATTCAACCAACTGGAAACAATCAATTCTTAATTCGAAATGGAACCGTTGCTGATGAAGAAGCATTAAGAGATATCAATAGAAAAATTGTAGAATTGGGAGAAAAACTAAATAAACCAGTTGTTGCCACTTGTGATGTGCATTTTATGGATCCACAAGATGAGATTTATAGGCGTATCCTAGAAGCAGGGCAAAAATATGATGATGCCGATAATCAAGCACCACTTTACTTAAGAACCACAGAAGAAATGTTAGAAGAATTTAGTTATTTAGGTAAAGAAAAAGCCTATGAAGTGGTTGTTACCAATACCAATAAAATATCAGACATGTGTGAACAGATTAGTCCAATATCACCAGAAAAATGTCCACCACATATTCCAGGTTGTGAGCAAACTATAAAAGATATTGCATATAGCAAAGCACATGAATTATATGGAGATCCATTACCAGAAATTGTACAAACCAGATTAGATAAAGAGTTAGATTCTATTATCAAAAATGGATTTTCTGTTATGTATATCATTGCACAAAAACTAGTATGGAAATCCAATGCAGATGGATATATTGTAGGTTCCAGAGGGTCTGTTGGATCATCATTTGTGGCAAACATGACAGGAATTACAGAAGTAAATTCCCTTCCAGCACATTATAGATGTCCAAATTGTAAATATTCCGATTTTACAGACTATGGTGTAAAAAATGGATTTGACTTACCAGATAAAGAATGTCCAAAGTGTGGACACAAATTAGATAAAGATGGAATGGATATCCCATTTGAGACATTTCTTGGATTTAATGGAGATAAAGAACCAGATATTGACTTAAACTTCTCAGGAGAATATCAAGCAAAAGCGCATAAATATACAGAGGTTATCTTTGGAAAAGGAACAACATTTAAAGCTGGAACCATTGGTACAGTTGCTGATAAAACGGCTTATGGTTATGTGAAAAACTATTATGAAGAAAGACATATACCCATTAATCAAGCAGAGATTAAAAGAATATCACATGGATGTACAGGAATTAAAAGAACAACCGGACAACATCCAGGAGGAATTATCGTTGTACCAAAAGGAAGAGAAATTTATGAATTTTGTCCAGTACAACACCCGGCAGATGACCCAAATTCTGATATTATTACAACTCATTTTGATTATCACTCAATTGACCAAAACTTGTTAAAACTAGATATACTAGGACACGACGATCCGACCGTTATTAGGATGTTACAAGATATTACAGGAATCGATCCAACAAAGATTCCATTAGATGATAAAGCAACTATGTCTATCTTTAGTTCAACAGATGCTTTAGGTGTCACACCAAAACAAATTGGTTCAGAAGTAGGCAGTTATGGTATACCAGAATTTGGAACAAAGTTTGTTAGAGGAATGTTGGTAGATACAAGACCAACGACATTTGATGAGCTGATTCGTATATCACGGATTATCACATGGTACAGATGTATGGCTTGGAAATGCACAAAGCTTAATTGAAGATGGAACTGTAACCTTAACAGAGGCAATCTGTTGTCGTGATGATATTATGATATACTTAATCAAACAAGGTTTACCACCAAACTCTGCATTTAAAATCATGGAAACTGTACGTAAAGGAAAAGCATTGAAAGACCCAGCAAAGTGGAAAGAATATACAGACTTAATGAGAGAACATCATGTACCAGAATGGTATATCAAATCTTGTGAAAAGATAAAATACATGTTCCCAAAAGCGCATGCGGCAGCCTATGTAACAAATGCCTTTAGAATTGCATGGTTTAAAGTACATGAACCAAAAGCATATTATGCAGCATTTTTCTCTATCAGAGCTTCAGATGAATTTGATAGTGAAATTATGACATTCGGAGAAGAAAAAGTAAAAAATAAAATGAAAGAAATTGACTTACAAGGAAACAATGCAACACAAAAGGATAAAGCGATGTATCCCGTATTAGAACTTGTATTAGAGATGTATGAAAGAGGTATCAAATTTTTACCAATTGACTTATATAAATCTAGTAGTACAAGATTTATTGTAGAAGAAGATGGAATACGTCCACCACTAAACAGTATAGCAGGACTTGGAACAGTAGCAGCAGTCGGAATTGAAAATGCAAGAAAAGATGGAAAATTCATGTCAATCGATGATATGAAAATTCGATCTAAAGTAGGAGATTCCGTAGCAGAATTATTGAAAAAATTCGGATGTTTAGATGGCATGAGTCAAAGCAATCAATTAAGCTTATTCGGATAAACGTTGGACAAGTCCCCAATAGTTATGCGAAAATTTATGAAATATGTCACAAAATGTTGAAAAAAATATATACATATGTTAATATAATAATATAAAATAAATAAGGGGGATTTTTTATGGAAAAATCAAAAATTGATTTATATTTAACAACAAATGCAAAATATTTTGAACCAACAGCAATTCCTATTATCAGACAAAAATTAGAAAATGCAACAGATGATGCGTTATTGACTTTACAAGCAACGGAATTAAAGGATCCTACTACAATGTTATTAATTTCTATCTTTTTAGGAACTCTAGGAGTTGACAGATTTATGATTGGAGATACAGGAATAGGAATATTGAAATTATTAACAGGTGGACTTTGTGGTATATTAACCATAATAGATTGGTTTACTATATCAAAGAAAACAAAACAAGTTAATTTATCAAAAATAAGTATGATCATGTAAATGAAAATGATATTTATATTTAGTGTAATATTTATAATTCTAATATTAAATGTATTTAATATTAGAATTTGTCTTATTTATAATGTTTTTCATATTCCATGTCCTGGATGCGGTAGCACAAGAGCGGCAATAGAACTATTAAAAGGAAATTTATTAAGTTCAATACAATATAATCCAATACCATTCTTATTAGTAATTATATGTAGTATTGTTATATTATGGAATGTAATGGATTATATAAGAAAGAAAAAAACTTTCAAACCATTCATACAAAAATATAAAAAAATCATAATTAGCTTAAGTATCATAATAACAGTAATTGTATGGATAATGAATTTAAATAATCCTTTACTGTATTAAAATAGAATATTTAAATTTATAAAAAAATAACAGCTATATGAAATTAACAGCTGTTATTTTTTATTGTCAACAAGCCCCTTTTATTGTCAACAAGGCTTTTATTAATTTTCTTTTAATGCTTCAAATTTATCACTAAATTCAGGGCAATGCTTTTTTAAATTGATAGGTCTCAAATTTTTATCGGTAAAACAATGCTTTGTTTCTGCAATGATAACATCATTATCATTTTTCTTATCTTTTACTTCATATCTAATGGTTAATCTAACACCATTAAAATCTTTTACAAACACTTTAATGGAAATCGTATCAGCAAAAGTTACGTGATGTATATATTTACATTTTACTTCTAAAACAGGAATGGTAAAGCCTTTTTCTTCAAATTTTTCAAAAGGCATACCAGTTGCTTTTAACCATTCACATCTAGCTTCTTCCAAAAATCGAATATAATTAGAGTGATGAACAACACTCATTCTATCTGTTTCATAATAATTAATGGTTCTTTCATAGACAAAACTCATAAAAATCGCTTCCTTTCGAAACGGTATTATATAAAATAAAAAAAAATCTGTCAAATATTGCAAAAATTAACATAAAGTAGTATAATATATTTTATGCAATTGTGCATGAATTTTCTAGATATAGAAAAAGGAGGATTAACATGATTCAGGTGAATATTAAGGTAACGGGAACGGTCAAAATTCATCGGTATAATGATGACCGGGAATTAAGAAGTTTTCGGAAAGAGGACATCCAAAAGAAGCTTGAAAGTTTGGAGTTTGAAAGTAAAGAAATCCAGAAAGAACTGAACGACTTCAATAGGCTTTTATTAATAGTAAAGACCATTGGACTTGGAAGTCGAAAAGACAGAAGAGTAGACTTGTATCTAGACGGCATGAGCTTTGGAAGAAAAAAGCCTGAAATCACAATAATGGGAAATTACCCATTGTATAACATGTTAAAAAAATTCATAGAGTAACAGGGAGAGATCCCTGTTATTCTATTATTATGTCGCATAGAAAAACGATCTTAATGGGACATTGGACATTGAAATTATTCTACATAAATGATATAATGCAAACAGAAAATGTCGCATAGAAAAACGATCTCAATGGGACAAAATGTCGCATAGAAAAACGATCTCAATGCGACAAAAAGGAGAGCGTAGGAAATGAAGAAAATAAATGGAGTTATATTACAAGCATTTGAATGGTATTTGGAAACTAATCAAAATTGGTGGAATACATTAGCCAATGAAGCAGAAAAGTTAGCAGATATAGGAATAACAGCTTTATGGCTTCCTCCAGCATATAAAGGGATTGGAGGAAAAGATGAAGTTGGATATGGTGTTTATGACTTATATGATTTAGGAGAATTTGATCAAAAAGGAACGATAAAAACGAAATATGGTTCTAAAGATGAATATTTAAATTGTATAATGACTTTAAAACAAGCAGGAATAGAAACATATGCAGATATTGTTTTAAATCATAAAATGGGAGCAGATTTGTTGCAAACCATTCCAGCAGAACAGGTAGATTGGGGAAACCATAATCATTTTGTAGAAAATCAAGTGGTAAGAGTAGCTACCAAATTCACATTTCCGGGAAGAAATCATAAATATTCTGACTTTGAATGGAATTGGACCCATTTTGATGGAATCGATTATGACGAAAAATCAAAAGAACATGCGATTTTTCGTTTTAAAAATAAAACATGGAGTGGAGCCGTTGATGAAGAATTTGGAAATTATGATTATTTAATGGGAGCTGACTTGGATTTTAAAAATCCGGAAGTGGTTCAAGAATGTTTAGATTGGGGAAAATGGTATTTAGAATTAACAAAAGTAGATGGTTTCCGATTAGATGCTGTAAAACATATTGATGCGGATTTTTATAAAAATTGGATAAAAATGCTAAGAGAACAAACAGAAGATGAATTATTTGCAGTAGGAGAATATTGGAGTGGAGATATTTCAAAGCTACACAGATATATTACAGAAACAGAAGGACAAATTTCTTTATTTGATGTACCTTTACATTATAACTTATACAATACTTCAAAAGATGAAAACTATGACTTAAGTAAAATTTTAAATAGCACATTAGTGAAAGAAAATCCAAGTGAAGCGGTAACATTTGTAGATAATCATGATACACAACCAGGACAAAGCTTAACAAGTTTTGTAGAAAGATGGTTTAAGATACCTGCTTATGCAATTACCTTATTAAGAGATGAAGGATATCCATGTGTATTCTGGGGAGATTTACATGGAATTAAACATGACAATATTGCACCAATTGAAGGTTTATCAACATTGATTGATTTAAGAAAAGAAAAAGCATATGGAAAACAAAATGATTATTTTGATCATCCAAACTGTATCGGCTGGACAAGAGAAGGAGATGAAGAACATATTAAATCTGGATTAGCAGTATTAATTTCTAATAAATTTGATGCAGAAAAACGAATGTACATAGGTACACAATTTGCAGGAGAAAAATTTATAGATGCCATTGGTGGATGTCAAGAAGAAGTTATCATTGATAATGAAGGATTTGGTATTTTTAAAGTAAAAGCAAAATCAGCTTCTGTCTGGATAAATGCGTAGTTTCTAAGAGTTGGTATTTTGTAGGTGAGGTGTCATCCGTTATTTTTTGAATAAATTGACGAATGTGCCGTGGAATAGATGTATAAATTCTTAGTTTTTAATAAGTGAGGAAGCGCGAGCAGCGAGAGGCTCGCTTATTAAAAACCTAGAAGTTATCATCTATGAAGCAAGCCGAGGAAATTATTCAAAAAATAACGGATGACACCTCACCTGTAAAAATATCGAAAATTAAAGTGTAGTTTGGGTAGAAAAATCATTAGTTATGTGATATAATGTAGCAAATCTAATGAAAAATTGAAAATGAATGTTACAGTAAATGATTACGAAAAGGAATGTATAAAAATGAAAGAAGAATATGAATTTCAAGTAAGTAATTATACAAGAAGACAATGTTTCAGAACTAGTACAAAATTAGAAATTGAAGGAAATACGTTAAAAATTAAACAAGTAGAAGATATGGAAAATGTCAAAACGATGTATTCAAATCCAACAGGAGAATATGATATAAAAAATATCAAAGAGATTAAAAAAAGTAGTATGTTTTTAATATATGTAAACGCAACAATTGTATGGATTATATTGACACTTCTATTGATAATCAGTGCAATTACTTCAACACTCATTGTAGATGTTATTATTATATATATTATTATGTCTTTATTAATGATTATATTTTGTAGAGCAAGGACGATAAAAATTGTATTAAGAGATAATCAGAAAATTCAGATACCAGTAAAAATGTTAAAATATGAATCCATAGAGTATAAACAGAACGTAGAAAATTGTATAGAAGAAATAAAAAGGAGAATGTAGATGCCAAAATTTTTTGTGACAACCAATCAGATTGAAGGAAATACCATTATTATACAAAATGAAGATGTCAACCATATAAAAAATGTTCTAAGAGCAAAAATTGATGATACAATTGATATATGTGATTGTCAAACATCTAAAAACTATATCTGTAAGATAGAACAAATAGAAGAAAAAAATATATATTGTCATATTGTAGAAGAAATTGCGTCTAACGTAGAACCACATATACAAGTCAGTATTTTTCAAGGATTACCAAAAGCAGACAAGATGGAATTGGTTATCCAAAAATCAGTGGAGTTAGGTGTATATGATATTACACCTGTGGAAATGAAAAGATGCGTCGTAAAATTAAATGACAAAGATAAAATAAAGAAAGTACAAAGATGGCAAAAAATATCTGAAGGTGCTGCAAAACAATCTGGAAGAGATAGAATTCCGACAATTCATCCAGTAATCAATATCCATACATTATGTGAAAACATAAAAGAATATGATTTTGTATTGGTGGCATATGAAAATGAAAAAGTAAATACATTAAAACAAGAATTAAAAAACATAAAACAAGACCAAAATAAACAAATGAAAATTGCCATTATAATAGGACCAGAAGGTGGAATCGATAAAGAAGAAATTGCTAAATTGGAAGAACAGAATGCAAAAATTATTACATTAGGAAATAGGATATTACGAACAGAAACCGTTGCTTTAAATATGTTGAGTGTTATTATGTATGAATTAGATTGTATATAGAAAGAGAGGCAAAGATGAAAAAAGAGAAGGCAAAAGTAGAGAATAAAAATACAATAGAAAAAGAAAATATAACCAATGAAACGGATGAAACAGTGGAGCAAAAAATGGCAAAGAAAAAAGTTCCAAAACAAGTTTCACAAGAGATATTAAAAAAGATATTTAAAAATTTGATATTAGCAATTGTGGTTATGCTATATTTTATTTCTTGTAATATCATATATACACAAGTAGAATGGAATCAAATGGAACTAATCACTCAAAGTATTTCAGGTGTTTTTCTATTAGCAAGTTTAATAAGTTTTGAATTTGCATATAAAAGAGATAGTGGAACATTAACTATGACTGCCATAGAATTATTAGTATTAGCTATCCATGCATTATTTATTGATCATATTGTTACAATCTATCAATTTAATTTTAGAACTTATTTAATAACATCATCATGTATATTTGTAATATATTATGCATTAAAATCAACTGTTATTTATACAAGGGCTAGAATGAAATATTTAAAAAGTCTTAGTGATATATCAGAAATTGTAAAAGATGAGCCAGTTATAAAGGAAGCAAAAAAAAGAAAAGAAGAACCAGTTGTGGATAACTCAGAAGAAATCAAGGAAGAAAAAGAAAAGGATATCATAAAAAAGAAACAAACTACAAAGAAAAAGAATAAAGAAATTGATAAAAAAGAAAAAGAGGAAATAAAACAAATCAATCAAGAAGAACAAGAAGAAGCAAAAACACAAAAAGTTTCTAAAACCAAAACAAAACGAAAACAAAATAAAGAAGATAAACATGAAGAAACTAAAGTTGAACAGCAAAATGAAAAACAAGAGGAAAAAGAAAGTAAAAAAGAAGAAAAAATAGACGAAGTAAAAAAACGACCAAAATCTAAAAGGGGCAGAAAGAAAAAAGAAGGTGATCAATCATGATTAAAAGTATGACCGGTTATGGAAAATCAAATATGTCGAAAAATTTAAGAGAATATCAAGTGGAGATAAAAAGTGTAAATCATAGATATTTAGATGTTTCAGTAAAAATGCCTAGAAGTTTAAGTTATCTAGAAGAAGAAATCAAAAAAGCTGTTTCGACAAATATAACAAGAGGAAAAGTAGATGTATATATTACATTTAATAATAATTCTTTAGAAGGCAGAGATATTAAAATCAATACTGAAATTGCAAGAATGTATATTAAAGAATTAAGAGGTTTGGCAGAGTCAGAAGGAATTGTAGCAGATATTCCAGTAACAGAAATCTCTAAATTACCAGATGTGTTAATGATTCAAAATAATCAAGATGATGAAACTTTAAAAAATGAATTACTTGAAGTAACCAACGAAGCAATTGAGAACCTAGTAAGAACGAGGAAAACAGAAGGAGAGAAGATTGCACAAGATTTATTAGCAAGAATACAGGATATCGAAGAAAAAGTAAAAAAAATATCTTCACTTTCTACTGGACTTATTGACGAATATGTAGTAAAATTAAATACGAGGATAAAAGAATTGTTACAAGACCAAGAAATAGATGAAGCAAGATTAGCACAAGAAGTGGTTATTTATGCAGACAAATGCTCTATAGAGGAAGAAGTAACAAGATTAAATAGTCATATTTATCAATTTAGAGAATTATTAAATAGTAATGAAGCTGTGGGTAAGAAATTAGATTTTATGATTCAAGAAATGAATCGAGAAACCAATACAATTGGTTCAAAAGCAAATAATCTAGAAATTACGAATGAAGTTATTAATATGAAAACACAATTAGAAAATATACGAGAACAAGTACAAAATATAGAGTAAGAAGGGAATGATTTTATGCAATTAGTAAATATTGGATTTGGAAATATTGTATCAGCAGATAGAATTGTAGCAATTGTCAGTCCAGAATCAGCACCAATCAAAAGATTAATACAAGAAGCAAAAGATAATAAAACAGCAGTAGATGCAACTTATGGAAGAAGAACAAGAGCAGTATTAATAATGGATTCAGGACATGTTATTTTATCAGCTGTACAACCAGAAACAGTTGGAGCAAGAATTGATAAAGACATTTCACAAGAAGAAAACTAGAAAATATATTGTGAACAAGAAAGGAATGAATTGAAAATGATAGTAAAACCTAGTGTTTCAGAATTACTTACAAAAGCAAATAATCGATATGAATTAGTAATTGCAACAGCAAGAAGAGCAAGACAAATTGCTTCTGGTGCAACACCTTTAGTAGAAACAAAAGAAGAATCACCAGTAACAATAGCTGCTATTGAAATTGCAGAAGGGAAGGTTGCCATAGAATGTTAGTGATATTATCTGGAGTAGCAGGCGCAGGAAAAGATACCATAAAAAAAGAACTAATCAAACGAATGGAAAATGTGGAATCACTTCCTTCATATACTTCAAGACCAATTCGAGAAGGAGATGTAGAAGGAGGAACTTATCATTTCATTTCTAGAGAAGATTTTGAAAGAATGATAGAAAATGAAGAGTTTTATGAATATGATATTCATCATAATCAATATTATGGGACTTCTAGAAAATTATTAAATGAAAAAATAAAAAGTGGAAAAATTATTGTAAAAGATATTGATGTGAATGGAACAGAACATTTAAAAGAATTATTAGGAAACGACACAAAAGTTGTTACTATATTTTTGCGTGTTCCAAAAGAAGAATTAAAGCATCGATTAGAAAATAGAATAGACAAGCCAAGTCCACAAGAAATTATATTGCGTTTAAATCGTTTTGATTATGAAGAATCTAGAATTCATTTATATGATTATGTATTAAAAAATAATGATTTAGAAAAAACAGTACAAATTATTATGACGATTATAGAAAATGAAGTAAGATTGGAGCAAGAAAAAAATTCAAATTAGACAATCCTATTTTATAAATATACAAAAAATAAGCATGAATAGAAATATTTGTGTTTATTTTTTTTCAAGGGAAGATTGTTAAAAATTATTACAAGTTCACTCCCCATCCCTTGTATATTCATTTCTCATAAATTCCTCGGCTCAATACGTGCTTTAGCTTTTCTAACTCCAAAACAAATGAGCCTCTCGCTGTTCGCGCTTCCTCATTTGTTTTTTACTAAGAAAAGCTACAAGCACTCCAATTACATTCGTCATTTATTCAAAATGAATATACAAGGGATGGGGAGTGAACTTGTAACAATTTTAGTAACAAAACTAACCAAACTCTTGTTTTTATTTAAAAAATATAGTATAATGTGACTGGATTTTTAATTTGTGTATGTAAAAAATAAGGAAACAAATATAAACATAAAATTGTGGGGGAATAAATGATGAATGACAAAATTATCATAAATGGTGCAAAAGAACATAATTTAAAAAATATAAATTTAGAAATACCAAGAGACAAATTAGTGGTTATTACAGGTTTATCTGGTTCTGGAAAATCTAGTTTAGCATTTGATACCTTATATGCAGAAGGACAAAGAAGATATGTAGAAAGTTTGTCTTCTTATGCTAGACAATTCTTAGGATTAATGGAAAAACCAGATGTAGAAAGTATAGAAGGGTTATCACCAGCGATTTCCATAGACCAAAAAACAACTTCAAAAAATCCTCGTTCTACAGTGGGAACGGTTACAGAAATTTATGACTATATTCGTCTGTTATATGCTAGAATCGGTGTACCATATTGTCCAAATTGTGGAAAAAAAATAGAAAAACAAACGATTGACCAAATTGTAGATAATATCATGGAATTAGAAGAAGGTACTAGAATTCAAGTATTGGCACCAGTGGTTAGAGGAAGAAAAGGAGAATATACAAAACAATTAGAAGAATTCCAAAAAGAAGGATTTGTCAGAGTTAGAATTGATGGAGACATGTATGAACTTTCTGATGATATCGATTTAGATAGAAAGAAAAAGCATGATATTGAATTAGTAGTAGATAGATTGGTGATCAAACCAGAAATTTTAAGTAGATTAACAGAGTCAGTAGAAATTGCTTTAAAACATGCCAATCAATTAGTGCTAATTGATATTGTCGGAAAAGGAGAAAAACTATATAGTTGCAATTATGCTTGTCCTGATTGTGGATTTAGTTTTCCAGAATTAACACCTAGAATGTTTTCATTTAATAATCCAATGGGTGCTTGTCCAACTTGTACAGGTATTGGATATTTAATGAAAATGGATGAAGATTTAATCATTCCAGATAAAAACAAAACTTTATATGATGGTATAAAAGCTTTTGGTTCAAGCACTATGAAAAAAGGTGATACTATGGCAAAAATGTATTTTGAAAGTATCGGAAACCATTATGGAATTGATATCAGAGGAAAGAAAATTAAAGAATTACCTAGAAGTTTTATGGAAAAAATCCTGTATGGTACAGGTGATGAGGAAATTGATTTTGAATATACATCACCAGCAGGTGTTAGAAGATTTAAAGCACCATTTGAAGGTGTACTTCCAACATTAGATAGACGTCATAATGAAACAAAATCACAAGGAATGCGTGATTTTTATGAAATGTATATGAGCAATTCTCCATGTTATTCATGTCATGGAGCAAGATTAAAACCAGAAATCTTGTCTATAAAGGTAGGAGATAAGAATATCAATGAGTTAACAGCGATGTCTATCAACCAAATAAAAGATTATTTGAACAATCTACAATTAAATAAAACAGAAGCCATGATTTCAGATTTAATTTTAAAAGAAATTCGTCAAAGATTACAATTTTTAATTGATGTAGGATTAGAATATTTAACATTATCAAGAAGTGCAGGAACTTTATCAGGAGGAGAAGCGCAAAGAATTCGTTTAGCAACACAAATTGGTTCTGGATTAACAGGTGTATTATATATCTTAGACGAACCAAGTATTGGATTACACCAAAGAGATAATGATAGATTATTAGCAACATTGAAAAAATTAAGAGATTTAGGAAATACGCTACTGGTTGTAGAACATGATGAAGATACCATGTATGCAGCAGACCAAGTGATTGATATAGGACCAGGTGCAGGAACCCATGGGGGACAAGTGATGGCACAAGGAACTGCTGAAGAAATTAAGCAAGTAGAAAATTCTATTACAGGAAAATATTTAAGTGGAAGATTAAAAATTCCAGTACCGAAAAAAAGAAGAAAACATACAAAATCAAAAGTGATTGAAGTACAAGGAGCAACAGAAAATAACTTAAAAAATATTAGTGTAAAATTCCCTTTAGGTGTATTTACTTGTGTAACAGGTGTATCAGGTTCAGGAAAATCCACATTAGTGAATGAAGTGCTATATAAGAGTATTGCCAAAGAGTTGAATGGTTCTAATGAAAAACCAGGAAAATGCAAAGGAATCAAAGGAATTAACCAAATTGACAAAATTATTAATATAGATCAATCACCAATTGGAAGAACGCCACGTTCAAATCCAGCTACTTACACTGGTGTATTTGATTTGATTAGAGATATTTTTGCTGAAACAGAAGAAGCAAAATTAAGAGGATATCAAAAGGGAAGATTTAGTTTCAATGTACCAGGTGGAAGATGTGAAAGTTGTAATGGTGATGGTGTGCATAAAATTGAAATGCATTTCTTACCAGATATCTATGTACCTTGTGAGGTGTGTAAAGGAAAGAGATATAATAGAGAAACATTAGAGGTAAAATATAAAGGAAAAACGATTGCAGACGTATTAGATATGACTGTGGAAGAAGCGTTACAATTTTTTGATAAAATACCAAGAATCAAACAAAAAATTCAAACCTTATATGATGTAGGATTAAGTTATATCAAATTAGGACAACCATCAACAACTTTATCAGGAGGAGAAGCACAAAGAGTAAAATTAGCAACAGAATTGTCTAAAAAAGCAACTGGAAAAACCTTATATATTTTAGATGAACCAACAACAGGACTTCATATTGCAGATGTTCACAAATTGGTAGATATCTTACAAAGATTAGTGGATACAGGAAATACGATTATTGTAATTGAGCATAATCTAGATTTAATCAAAACTTGTGACCATATTATTGATTTAGGTCCAGAAGGTGGAGATAATGGTGGTGAAGTGATTGCCGTGGGAACACCTGAACAAGTTTGTTTAAATGAGAAAAGTTATACAGGTAAATTTTTAAAAAAATATTTAGAACAAAATTAAAGAATACATTACAAAAAGAACTTATGTTAGATGGTATTTGCATAAGTTCTTTTTGTATAAATTATTTTTTTTTACAAATACTAATCATTAATATAGAAATATGGAATTTTAAGATTATCCATAAAATACAAAAATTGTGATGTAAGAAAGGAGAAGTGTATGTTTAATTTTAGAACAGATTTGGCGGCAGAGAGAAGAGAAATATATAGAACAGCCAATAAATTAGAAAATGAAATTAATGGTATAGAAAGTGAAGAACAACAAATAAATGAAAATATAAAAGTAGATAGAGTAAAAATAACGAATGAGGAAGGAGAGAAGGCAATCGGAAAACCAAAAGGTGTATATGTGACCATCGATATTAAAAATTTAAAAATTGCAGGAGAAGAAGAAATTCAAAGATCAGCAGATACAGTTGCAGATGAATTAAGAAAAATTGTAGATAGTCATGTTGATAAAAATGGAGAAATTTTAGTAGTGGGTCTTGGAAATATTTATGTAACACCAGATGCACTAGGTCCTAAAGTGATAAATGATATAGAGGTTACAAGACATATGATTAAATATTTACCACAATATGTAAAAGAAGGGGCTAGAAATGTAAGTGCCATATCTCCAGGTGTGTTAGGAACAACAGGTATAGAAACAGTAGAAATTTTAAAAGGAATTGTAGAAAATACACAACCTAAATTATTGATAGTAATTGATGCTTTAGCATCTAGAAGTATAGAAAGAATTAGTAGTACTGTACAGATATCAGATACAGGAATTGTACCAGGTGCAGGAGTTGGGAACACAAGAAAAGAAATTAGTCAAAATACATTAGGGATTCCCGTAATTGCCATAGGGATTCCAACAGTTGTTGAAACAGCAGTGTTAGTAAATGATTCATTAGATTTATTTATTACAAAATTACAAGATGAAGCAAAGTCAAATGATTATCTAAATCAATTAAAAGAAGAAGATAATTATGAAGAGATAAAAGAAGCATTGGTTCCACAAGATTATAATCTTATTGTGACTCCAAAAGAAATTGATGGTTTAATTGATAATATGAGTAAAATTGTAGCAACAGGAATAAACCAAGCAGTATAGAAAAAAGTTTAGTGTTGAATTCTGCAAAGGTATATATATTATATTTTTCGCTATCCCAACACTTTACATACTCTAACAAAATCAGCTCCCACGGAACTGTCGCTGATTTTACAAGAGTATGTAGTGTGTCGGTTCCCACGATTCTCGCTTAAAATATAATATATATACCTTTGCAGAATTCGACACTAAACTGTAACAGAAAAAGTACAAATTTGTAGAAATTGTGGAAAAATAGTTGAAAAAAACTTTTTCTTAAGATATAATCCATATAGATAGAAAAAGAAAAGAGGGATTTCTATGGATAAAGAAGAAAAAGTAGATAATGTTAAAAAAGTAGAAGAAGTAAAAGAACAAAAAACAGAAAAAATAGAAGAACCAAAATTTAATAAAGTAGAAGGAAAAGATTTAAAAAAAGAAAAAGGAATGAATCATATAGAAAATAAAAAAGCAAAAAAACAAAACAATAAAGAGAAAAAAGAAAGTAAAGAAAAAGGAAATAAAAAAGTTGGATATTGGGTTGGTGGAATTATACTATTATTAGTTGTGTTAGCTATAGTAACAGCTTTATTATTGTTACCATCAACACCAGAAAAAAGTGTTGAAGGAATGTTAAATAGTTTAAAAAATGCTGACTTTGAAAGTGTTAATAAATATGTAAATTATGAAGAAATTGTTAATGAATCAGAGTCATTACAAAACTCAGAAATGGATGAAGAAACACAAAGCTTACTATTTGATAAGTTAACATGGAAAATTTTGAATATCTCAAAAGAAGAAAATACAGCAAGTGTTGAGGTAGAAATTACTAATAAAGATTTCAACCAAATCATAACTAATTATACACAAGAAGCTTTAAAAATTGCTTTTAGTGGAGAATCTTTTACTCAAGAAGAACAAAATAATAAATTAAAAGAACAATTAAAAAATGAAGAAATTGGAACAAAAACAGTGACAACAACAGTACAATTAGTGAAACAAGATAGAGAATGGAAAGTACAAGCAGATGAAAGTTTAATAAATGCATTGTTACCAGGATTACAAGAAGCAATTAATTCTTTAAATTCAATTATAAATGGATAGTATCTAAAATACTATAGAGGAGATGCACCTATAAATATTAAATATTTGTTTAATATTTTAGGTGCATTTTACTTTTTACTATTTGGATTTGATTTATTATTTTATAGGAAAATCGAGTTTTATCTTCTTATATAAATTTTTCTTATTTCTTAGTGAGTGTTTTTTTATGATATCGATATAAATTACAAATCTCACAATTTAAACAGATAGATACACGGTTTTCAAAAATCAATTGTAAGGTATTAATAAATTCATCAACTTGTTGATCAATTAAATGAATATAAATTTTTTTGGGAAGTAGGTTCAAAAGTGAATTTAATGTATAATCATTTGAAGAAAAAGAAATATCACTTAAATATTTTGCACTAAAAATTTCTTCTGAATTTAAAATTAAATTTTTATTTTCATCTAACAAAATAGATTCAGAAGTATTGTAAATTAAATGAACAATATTGGAATTATTCTTTTGAGAATTGATATATAATTTTAACAAGGAAATAAATTCCATATATTCTTTTTCAATAATATAATTATTGACACTTTCTGATACAATATCATCTAGTATAGAAGAATAGGATTGTAATCTAAAATTGATAAAACCATCTAATATCAAAACCTTATTGTTAGAAATAAAGGAATATATAGAACTGTAAAGGGCATCAAATTTTTTATCAAACCATGTATAATATTCATCAGATAAAATATTATAGAAATTTTTTAATATTTTATCTCTTTCAATTGCATCAAAATAAAAATAATTTTTATCAATGATTCTTTTTGTAAGCATATCCTCAAATTCATCAATAATCATGAAGGATAGAAGCATACTGATTTTTGAAAAAAAGTAAGGGTAGTCATTATTAGAAAGATAGTGAATAATAATATTTCTGTAGTTTTTAAATTTATTTTCGGAAAAACAAATATGTTTTATTTCAGAATATTTTAATTCATTTAGTAGATAATCTAGTATTTTAGAATTATTTGTTTTTATACATAAAGATTTCATATACAAAAATACCCCTTTCTCATTATACTAGTATCTACCAAACTCAAAAAACTTATACATTATTATATGATAAGAAAAAAAATCGGTGAACGATAGGGACGTGCCATTTTGACACGTCCCTAATAGTAAATCATATAATCAATATCTGGGAAAACACAATCCTTTTTTGAGATATCTTTTAAGAAAATTTCGTCAATATTGTTATCTTTTATTTGATAATATAATTTTGTAAATCGACCAATATGATCTTTAATTCTTTTTTTTGCATAATCTACCATTGTACCATTTGTAATGATAAATAGCCAATCACTACTTTGGGCTAATAATAATTCTCTTGCACACTGATTTAGAGCTTTTTTCTTCAAACCTTTTGCATTTGGATATAAATGAGCTAATTCACACATTCTATCACCAGCAACATGAAGATGTCTATGGACATAATCATTGGTTTGATTTAACCAAACTTCACTATATCCATTAGCGCCCCAACTAGAACGACAAGGAGAGGCAACTTGCATGTTAGGATATTTATCAATATATTCAGATGGTGTAATTAATTCAAAATTACAATCATCATAGTAGATTTTTTTAAATAAAATATATAACCAATAAGGTCCTTCATACCACCAATGACCATATAATTCAGCGTCATAAGGACATAAAATAATTGGTGGATTTTCTGTATATTGAGCAAGATTTTCAATTTGGGCATTTCTAGAATCAAAGAAGTGACCTGCTTGTTTTTCAGCTGAATCTTTTGCCCATTGAACATTATAATAATCTTTAAATTCTGTTTTTCCTGTAATTCTATAATATTTGATACCTGTATGAACTCTAACACCATTATGTGCAATATATGGTTTGATGTAGTCATAGTCAGCATCATAACCAATATCGCGATAAAATTCTCTATAATTGAAATCACCAGGGTAACCATTGATAGAACTCCATACTTGTCTTGAAGATTCAATATCTCTACCAAAAGCGACAACACCTTCAGGGGAAACAATAGGAGCAAAGGTACCATATAAAGGTGTAGGGTCTGCATATAAAATTCCATGTGTTTCAGTGATAATGTAATCAATGCCAAATTCTTTTAAATATTTATCAGCTTCTGGTACATAACCACATTCAGGAAGCCAAATACCGCGAGGTTTTCTTCCAAAATATCTTTCATATGTTTGTACACCAACAGCAATTTGGGCTTTTACAGTTTTTTCATTAACATATAGTATTGGAAAATATCCGTGTGTTGCACCACAAGTGATAATTTCTAATACACCAATATCTTGAAAATGTTTAAAACCTTGAATTAAATTGCATTTATAAACATCTTTAAATAAGTGTAAATCATTTGAATATCTATCATAATAGTAATGGGCTAATTCATTTAAACGCTCATCACCAGCAGTTCTTTTTATTTCTTTTTCAGATAATTCGATTAGTTGTTTTAAATAATGAATATATTTTCTTTGTAATAATTTGTTATCTAACATAGAAAGTAGAGGAGGTGTCATAGACATTGTAATTCTGAAATTAACACCTTCATCTACTAATTTTTGAAAATTTGTTAATAATGGTATATAAGTTTCAGATATTGCTTCATATAACCAAGATTCTTCTAAATAGTCATCACTTTCAGGGTGATGGATAAATGGAAGATGTGCATGAAGAACGAAACTAACATATCCTTTTTTCTCTTGCATTTAAATTCTCCTTTTACTGTTACTTAAATTTGTTCCTTAAAAATGAATGAGGCACTTTTGAATGCAGCCTCAAGTGCCTCAAGATTATTTAAATTTTGAAGAAAGACTTCCAGATGATGGATTACCAGAGGAAGGATTTGATAAATCATAAATTTCTTCAATATTTTCATTTGGATAAATTGCTTTATATATATCATATATATTATAAATTTTTCCCATATTTCTAATAAAGGAAATATTTGCTGAAATTGATTTTTCAATTTGGACACCAGTTTTTACATTTCTAAAGTAAACCATTTTTTGCTCTTTATTAAATAATATATGGTCATTTGGTGATTCAATTTGGTTTGAGGTTGATATATAAATATAATCAGTATGAATTTTTGGATTTTCTTTAATTGGTCGTCTACCTAATTCTATTGTATAATCACATTTTGCATCATTCACATGAAGATACCAGCTATTTGCAAAATCATTTATATCAATTTCAAAACTATAATTCATGGTTGTATTGTGAATAATTAAAACGGGTTTTGTTGTTTCAAAGAAATCTTCACCATATTGTTCTTTATAATTTTCTCTATCTTTATCAGAGATATCCCAATATATAAATAAATTGGTAGGAGTTTGTGCCAATACTTTTACTACAGTTTGGTTATATCTGTATGGTAAATCATAATATTCTACTATATCTATTTTTTGTTTTTTCTTTGTGCCACTTTTTCTTTTTGATGTAGTTGCTTTTTTGACAGTAGATTTTTTTGCTACAGTTTTTGTAGAAGCTTTTTTTGTTGCTGCTTTTGTAGCTGGTTTTTTCTTAGCAGTTGCCTTTTTTGTTGTAGAGGCTTTTTTAGTAGCAACAGTTTTAGAGGTAGCAGAAGTCTTTTTTGCTACACTTTTTGAATTAGTGGATGTTTTTGTATTGGTTTTAGCAATAACATCTTTTGTTGCGGTTGCTTTTTTAGCAACAGATTTTGTTGCTTTTTTACCTGTTTCTTTTTTAGTTGTATCTGTTTTTTTCGTTGCTATAACTGCATTTGTTTTCTCATTTGTTTCTTTGTTTTTCCTTGGCATTCTATATCCTCCTATGTAAATCTCTTTTATTACCTTTATATATTATACTAAATGAAAAATAAATTCAAGGGGATAATATAATTTTTTAAATTTATTTTTTTTATAAGATGGTGTATTAAAAATTAGCATAAGGAAAATTACAAAATAAGCCAATTGAAAAAATAGACACGATAAAATATAATTAAAAAGGAAATTTTTATAATAAATTGAAAAAGAAAAAAAGCTTTTGTATAATAATAGTGTATTGTATAGGAGGGGTAAAATATGGTAGAAGGAAACAATAAATTGACTATAAGAGTGGCAGGAATTGTTCCGATGAATGATGGATTTGTATTCATGCATAGAAAAAATGTCATAAGAAATAAAGAATATCAAGAATATTACACTTTTCCAGGAGGACATTTAGAAGAAGGTGAAACATTAGAAGAAGGTGTCATAAGAGAAATTAAAGAAGAATTTGGTATTGATGTAAAAGTAATAAAAAAATTATATGAATTAGAAAATGATAAACTGAACATGAAAGAATATTTCTTTTTGTGTGAATACATAGAAGGAGAATTTGGAACAGGAGACGGAGAAGAATTTTCTAATAATCCAAAATATAAAGATTCTGGAGAATATATTCCAGAAGTTGTGGCACAAGAAAATATTTCTGAATTAATTTTATTACCATTGGAGATAAAAGAAAAATTTGTACAAGATTTACAAAAAAGAAAATTATAAAAAATCAAAAATTTGTTTGACATTTTTTTGTTTGTATGATATGATGAGACAAAATAAGAGAATGGAGTGAAGAAAATGCCAAAAAAGAAACCAGAATTAAATAGAAGAGAAAAATCAATATTACATTTTATTGAAAAACAAATTATGACACAAGGATATCCACCATCAGTAAGAGAAATTGGAAAAGCAGTTGGATTAAATTCAACAGCAACAGTTCATGGATATTTGGCAAAATTAGAGGAAAAGGGATATATTAAGAAAAAAGATAAAAAAGGAAGAACTTTAAGATTATTAAAAGGTGCTTCAGGAGAAGCAAAAGTTACATCAAGTAAAGACTTTTATACCCAAAAAGAATTGGTTGAAGTTCCTATTATAGGAAAAATAACAGCAGGAGAACCAATATTAGCTGTAGAAAATGTAACAGATACATTTCCTATTCCAATTGATTTTGTTGGAAATTCAGAAAGTTTTATGCTAACTGTTAGAGGAGAAAGTATGATAGAAGCAGGAATATTAGATGGAGATTATATTCTTGTAAAGAGACAAAATACAGCAAATAATGGAGAAATTGTTGTAGCTTTAATAGGAGATGAAGCAACTGTAAAAACATTTTATAAGGAAGAGGATCATATTCGTTTACAGCCAGAGAACTCTACAATGGATCCAATTATTGTACCAGATTGTGAAATATTAGGAAAAGTTGCAGGTGTATTTAGAAAAATGTAGTTTTTTACATAAGAAATTCACAAAAATTTCACAATAGAAATATTGACTAATGACACTGTGTCACATATAATTAATAGTGCAGTGTCATTTTTTTTGTTGAATTAAGAAAATTGATTTTCTTTTAAAAATCATATATATCATTATAAAAGTTATTAAAAAAAGGAGGAAAAACATGCTAAAGGTATTGAAAAATTTAAAAAAATCATTAGGAGCTGTCATCATTATTGTTATATTATTATGTGTGCAAGCTACAACAGACTTAGCACTGCCAGACTATACTTCAAAGATTGTAAATGAAGGAATACAATCAGGTGGTATCACAAGTGCTATACCAGAAATTATTACTAAAAAAGATATGGATAATTTGCTTATCTTTACAGATAAAGATGATGAAATTTTAGAAAATTATACATTAATTTCAGCAACTAGTGAAAACAGATATGAGACTCAAGAAAAACATGAAGAAAAAATCATAAAACAATATTATGGAAATAATTATGAAATTAAGGAAGATATGATTTATGTTTTAAAAGAACTTAATGAAGAACAAGAAGAAGCTTTGATAGGAATTATGGTAGATCCATTAATGGAAATGACAACAGTAACAAGTGAAGAGACAGCAAACCAAATAAAAGAACAATTGTTACAAAATGTTCCTGAAACTCAAAGAGAATATATTCAAAATATGTCATTAATGGAAATCATTGAACAAATGCCAGAAGAACAAAAAGGACAAGCTTTAGCAGAATTCACCAAAAGAATTGAAGAAATGAATGATTCTATAAAAGAACAAGCAGCTATTTCTTCTGTAAAACAAATCTATGTAAATGCGGGAATTAATACAGATGATATTCAAAATAATTATATCTTAAGAACTGGATTACAAATGTTAGGAATTGCATTAATTACTATGATATGTGCAGTGACTATTATGCTACTATCATCAAGAGTAGCAGCAAAATTAGGAAAAACATTAAGAGAAAAAGTATTTAAAAAAGTCATGACATTTTCTAATGCAGAATTAAATCAATTTTCAACAGCATCTCTAATTACACGTAGTACAAATGATGTTCAACAAATTCAAATGTTAATTACGATATTGTTTAGAGTTGTTGTATATGCACCGATTATTGGGATTGGTGGATTTCTCAGAGTATTAACTAATACAGATAATTCTATGGCATGGATTATTGGAATTGCCATTGTTGCAATCCTATTTATCGTAGCAACTTTATTTGCTATTGCAATGCCTAGATTTAGAAAATTGCAAGATTTGATAGACAAATTAAATGAAGTTTCAAGAGAAATTCTTACAGGATTACCAGTTATTAGAGCTTTTAATAAAGAGAAAAAAGAAGAAGCAAGGTTTGATGTAGCAAACAAAGATTTAATGAAAACAAATTTATTTGTTAATAAGGCTATGTCAATGATGATGCCTTTATTAATGTTTATTATGAATGCAATTATGATATTAATTGTTTGGGTAGGTGGTCACAATGTAGATCAAGGTGTTATGCAAGTTGGAGATATGATGGCATTTATCCAATATACAATGCAAATTGTTATGGCATTCTTGATGATATCTATGATTTCAATCATGCTTCCTAGAGCAGCTGTTTCAGCCAGAAGAATTAATGAAGTAATTGAAGCAGAGCCAAGTATTAAAGATAAAAAAGAAACAAAGAAATTTGATCCAAATAAAAAAGGATTAGTAGAATTCAAAAATGTTTCATTTAGGTATCCAGATGCAGACACAGAAATCTTAGAGGATATTAACTTTACAGCAGAACCAGGGAAAACAACAGCGATTATTGGTAGTACTGGAAGTGGTAAATCAACGGTTGTAAACTTGATACCAAGATTTTATGATGTTACAGGTGGAGAATTGTGTATTGATGGTGTCAATGTAAAAGATGTATCACAAAAAGATTTAAGAGATATTATTGGATTTGTACCACAAAAAGGTGTATTATTCTCAGGAACGATTGAATCAAATATTAAATATTATGATGAAACCATGTCAGATGAAAGAATGGTAGAAGCAGCAGAAATTGCACAAGCTGTAGAATTTATTAATGAGAAAGAGAACAAATACCAAGATCCAATCGCACAAGGTGGAGGAAATGTATCAGGAGGTCAAAAACAAAGGTTATCAATTGCAAGAGCTATTGCAAAAGATCCAGAAATTTTTGTATTTGATGATAGTTTCTCAGCTTTAGACTTTAAGACAGATAGTAGCTTAAGAGAAGCACTAGCTACCAGAACAAAAAATAAAACAGTGATTATCGTTGCCCAAAGAATTAGTACTATTTTGAATGCCGATAAGATTATTGTCTTAGAAGAAGGAAAAATGGTAGGATTGGGTACACATGAAGAATTAATGAAAAATAATGAAACTTATAGGCAAATTGCCTTATCACAATTGTCTGAAGAAGAATTAGGCGAGAAAGGAGGTAAGTAATATGCCAGGACCAATGGGAGGACCTAGAGGAGGTCAAACAACAGAAAGAGCAAAAGATTTTAAGAAAACAACTAAAAAATTAATACATTCTTACTTAGTAAATTATAAAATACCAATTATTATAGTTATGATATTTGCAATTGGTAGTACGATATTTACTATTGTAGGACCTAAAATATTAGGTAATGCAACGACAGAAATTTTTAATGGATTGGTTAGTAAATTAAGTGGAGGAACAGGTATTGATTTTGGTAAAGTGGGTCAAATTGCTTTAACATTATTAGGATTATATGTTATCAGTGCATTGTTTTCTTTTGTACAGAGATTTTTGATGACAAATGTTGCTCAAAAAATTACTTATAAACTAAGAAATGATATAGCCATAAAAATTAATAAATTGCCAATGAAGTATTTTGATAAAAAGACAAATGGAGAAGTTCTATCAATTATTACAAATGATATTGATACATTAAGTATGAACCTAAATCAAAGTATTACAGAAATTATAACATCTGTATGTACGATTATTGGTATTTTAGTGATGATGTTTTCCATTAGTTGGCAAATGACATTGATTTCGTTAGTGATTTTACCAATAGCAGGAATATTAGTTACCTTTATCGTAAAAAAATCGCAAAAATATTTTACAAGACAACAAGATTATTTAGGACATGTAAATGGGCAAGTAGAAGAAATATATGGTGGCTTAAATATTGTAAAAGTATTTAATGCTGAAGAAAAAGTAACAAAAGATTTTGAACAAGCTAATGATGAATTATATCATTCTGGATGGAAATCACAATTCTTATCAGGTTTAATGCACCCTGTTATGAATTTTATATCAAATGTAGGATATGTAGCAGTGGCAGTAGCTGGTGGATATTTAGCAATTAATGGAACCATTACAGTTGGAAATATACAAAGTTTTATACAATATAATAGACAATTTACCCAACCAATTAATCAATTGGCACAGATTTCTAACATGTTACAAGCCATGATGGCAGCAGCAGAAAGAATCTTTGAATTCTTAGAAGAACCAGAAGAAGAGATAACTGCTAAAGGAAATATTGATACTTCAAAATTAAAAGGAAATGTAGAATTTAAACATGTTAAATTTGGATATGATCCAGAAAGAACAATTATAAAAGACTTCAATGCAGAAGTACATGAAGGACAAAAAATAGCAATTGTTGGACCAACAGGAGCAGGAAAGACTACAATGGTAAAATTGTTAATGAGATTTTATGATGTTACAGATGGAGAAATTGATGTGGATGGCCATAATGTAAAAGACTTTGACAGAGGAGAACTTCGTAAAATGTTTGGTATGGTATTGCAAGATACCTGGCTATTTGGTGGAACAGTAAAGGAAAATATCAAATATAGTAAAGAAGATGCAACAGACACAGAAGTTGTAGAAGCAGCAAAAGCAGCACATGTTCATCATTTTATCAAAACATTACCAAATGGATATAATTCTATGATAAATGAAGAATCAACTAACATATCAGCTGGTCAAAAGCAATTACTTACAATTGCCAGAGTTATATTAGCAGATCCTAAAATATTAATATTAGATGAAGCAACAAGTTCAATTGATACCAGAACAGAAATACAAATACAATCCGCAATGGATAATTTAATGAAAGGAAGAACAAGCTTTATTATTGCACATAGATTATCAACTATAAAAAATGCAGATTTAATTTTAGTTATGAATCATGGAGATATTGTAGAACAAGGTACACATGATGAGTTACTGGCAAAGAACGGATTTTATGCTGATTTATATAATTCTCAATTTGAAGAGGTAGAAGAATAAGAAAAACGCTAGACATTGTCTGGCGTTTTTTGTCTTCTAAAATTTAATTATTTTAAATATGGCATATTCGCCATATTTAGAAAGCTAATTTCTTCTCTTTCCAAAAATAGAAAGAATTCTTAAGAAAATATTGATAAAATCAAGATATAATTGCATAGCACAATAAATATATATTTTTTCTTGGTCAATATTTGGTTCTAATTGTAAAGCTTTTATTTTATTAATATCATAAACAGTAACACCAAAAAATACTGCTAGGATGAACCAGTCTAGGATTAAATCCAATAAAGAACTGTCAAAGAAAAATAAATTAATTAAGCTAAGAACTAAACCAATAATCAAAAATACATTTAAATAAGTACGCCAACTGCTTAAATCTTTATTGGTTTTATATCCAATTAAACTTAAAACACCAAAAATCAAAGCAGAAGCAATAAATAAAGTGATAATTGAGTTTAATTCAAAAACAGCAAAAATGACAGATAATGTGACACCATTTAATGCAGCATACACAAAATACAAAATACCAACAACAATCGGTGGCAATTTTCTAAATAAAAGACCAAACAGTAAAACAGCGACTAATTCTATCAATAGTAATCCAGTAAAAGAATCTTCTAATAAAATTGTATAAAATAATCCTGAAGAATATGTATACCAAGCAATTAAAGCTGAACCTAATAAACCTAAGAACATCCAAAAAAATGTTTTTCCAAAAAGTTTATTCTCAATTGGCATATTTTGAACTTCATTTTCTTCCATATCAAAACCCCTTTCCATATTATATAAATTTAGTATACAAATAAAACAGAAAATATGCAATATATAAAATTAAATTGTTAGAATATGGTTATACATTTATTGAAATTTTATTTAACATATGGCATAATAAATAAAATGTCGCATAGAAAAACGATCTCAATGGGACAAAATGTCGCATAGAAAAACGATCTCAATGCGACAAAAAGGAGTTAGATATGAAAGAGAAAATAAAAAAAGAATTAAAGCAATTAGCAGATGAAAAATATAAAGAATTTCATAAGGGGTTATGTCCTGGTACAGAAAATATATTAGGAATAAGAGTTCCTATTCTTAGAGATTATGCGAGAAAATTATCCAAAGAATATGAAATTCATGAATTATTAAATAATATAGATGATGAGTATTATGAAGAAATTATGTTACAAGGAATGCTAATTGGACTAGAAAAAGAAAAAGATAAAGACATAGAAAATATACTAAAAGATATAGAAGAATTTGTACCTAAAATTGATAATTGGGCGGTTTGTGATGTGTTTTGTGCAGGTTTAAAAATAACCAAGAAACATTTAAAAGAAATGTGGGATTTCTTGCAAAAATATGTGATATCAGATAAAGAGTTTGAAATTCGATTTGGTGTGGTGATGATATTAGATTATTATATAAGAGAAGAATATTTGGAGAAAAATTTTGATATATTTGACCATATAAAAAGTGATCAATATTATGTTCAAATGGCTGTGGCCTGGGCTATTTCTATTTGTTTCATTAAATTTTATGACAGAACGATAGAATATCTAAAACAGGCGAAAATCGATAAATTTACATATAATAAAGCCTTACAAAAAGCAATAGAATCATATCGCATATCAGATGAAGAAAAAGCACAGTTAAGAAAAATGAAAAAAATGTAAAATTATATTTGATTAAAATCATTTTTATGTTATAGTAATAAAGAAAGTATGTTATATGTGAAATCAATGCTTACTATTTATAGAAGTTTATATCATAAAAGAAAAAATAAAAAATGAAGTACAAAGGAGAGAAAAATGGGAAGAGGAAAAAGAGAATTAGGAAGAGAAGCAAAAAGAATGGCATATGGAGATATAGAAAAAAAGAAAAAAATGATTATTAAAGTAGGAATTATCATATTAGCAATTATCATTTTATTTGTGATTGCAACGATTGCTAATAACTATATCATATTAGATAGTAATACAACGACTAATTTAGTTATCAATAATAAGAATGTAACATCAGATTTACGAAATGATATTTTACAAGAAAATGGTGTTATATATTTGTCAGAAGATGATATTGCCAATTTTTTTGACAAACATATTTATTTAGAAGAAGAAAATAATAGAATTATTACAACATATAATACAAAAATAGCAGAAGTTAGTTTAAAAGAAAATGTGATGAATATTAATGGAGCAGACAAAACAACATCTGCACATGCAATAGAAAGAGATGGTGTGATTTATATACCAATTTCAGAAATGACAGAGGTGTATGATATAGAGATTGGAAATATAGAAGAAACAGATGTTATTACGATGGATTCATTAGATAGAGAACAAAGAAAAGCAGTTATAACTTCTAATTTACCAGTAAAATCTTCAACTAATTTTATAGCAAGAACAGTTGATAGAGTAAAAAAAGGGGAAGAAGTAATTGTGATTTCTTCAGATGGAGGTTACTCTAGAATCAGAACTCCAAATGGAAAACTTGGATATGTAAAAACCAATAAACTAGAAAATGAATATGTTGTTAGAGAAGCTATTCCAGAAGAAAGGCAAGTTGAAGGAAAAATCAATATGACATGGGATTACTATTCAGAAGTGGGAAGTGCACCTGATAGAACAGGAACAACCATAGAAGGTGTTAATGTTGTGTCACCAGCCTTTTTCTATATAGATGAAGATGGAAACTTTAGAGAAAATATAGGAGAAAGTGGAGAAGCATATATTGAGTGGGCACATGGTAATGGCTATAAAGTATGGCCAATGGTATCAAATGCAGTAGCAGCAAAAGAAAGTTTAGAAATTACATCTAAAATTATGAATAGTTATCAAAATAGAAAAGCATTAATTGAGAACATTGTTGATGCATGTATAAAGTATGATTTAGATGGAATTAATATAGATTTTGAAAACATGAAACAAGAAGATATTGATTTATACTCAAGATTTATTATAGAACTAACACCAAGATTAGATGACATGGGAAAAGTAGTATCAGTTGATGTCACTGCACCAGATGGTGGTGAAACATGGTCAATGTGTTTTGACAGAAATGTCATCGGAGACGTAGCAGACTATATTGTCTTTATGGCATATGACCAAAATGGTATATCTAGTACAACGCCAGGAACAACAGCAGGATACAATTGGGTTGAACTAAATTTGGTAAAATTCTTACAAACAGAAGAAATAGATTCAGATAAATTAATATTGGGAATTCCGTTCTACACTAGAATTTGGACAGAAGATGCAAATGGAGATGTAGTAAGAAATTCAACAGTTGCTATGGAAAATATTAATGAGGTTCTACCAGAAGGTGTTCAAAAAACATGGGATGACGACTTAAAACAATATTATGTGAGATATCAAGATGGAGAATATACAAGAGAAATGTGGATAGAAGATGTAGAGTCTTTAAAGGCAAAAGTGTCATTAGTTAATGAAAATAATTTAGCAGGCATTGCTTCTTGGCAATATGGAATGGAAACAGATGATGTATGGCCAATGCTAAAACAAGAACTTGAACAATAGGGACGTGTCAAATTGGACATTTTTCGTCCAAAAGGGACAGGACTAATCTTCTTTTTAAATCAATAATATTGTAAAAATATAGAATATAAAGCCATTACACAATTTTGTATAAACTAAATTTTCATAGAAATTCTAAAAGAAAAACGTGAGCCTCTCTCATTGTTGCTATAAAACATAAGCAAAATGAGCATTCCTCACGTTTTTCTTTAGTATTTCTAATTTCAAATTTAGATACACAAAATTGTTTTATTCTTTTATATTCTATATTTTTTCTATTTTATACATTTAATAAAGATTAGTCCTGTCCCTTTTGGACGAAAAATGTCCAATTTGACACGTCCCTAAAATTGAAAAAACAAAAAAAGCAAGATATAATTCTTGACAACAGTGATTTCAATGGTATAATACTAATAAAGTGACACTTTGGAGGGATTTTGACGAATGCAAAAGGAAAATGTATTTTTTTCTGTAGATAAATTTGATGAAATGACAGATGAGCAAATTGTATTAGAAGTACAAAAAGGTGATAAACAAGCACTATCATATTTAATGAATAAGTACAAAGAATTAGTAAATATAAAAGTTAGTAAATACTTTATGGTTGGAGCAGAAAGAGATGATATTGTTCAAGAAGGATTAATAGGACTGTTTAAAGCAATTAAAATGTTTAAAAAAGATAAAAACAATAGTTTTAAATCATTTGCCAACATGTGTATTGAAAGACAATTAATTACAGCGATAAAGTCTTCAACAAGACAAAAACATATGCCATTAAATTCTTATTTATCATTAAATGCTTCTGCATATGATAATGAAGAAGAAAATGGAATAGAATTAATTAATACACTAAATAATAAAACAGTAGAAGATCCATTAGAAACTGTGATGAAAAAAGAATATTATAAGCAAATAGAAAATTCGATTGAAAAGTCATTAAGTACATTTGAGAAACAAGTGTTAGATGGATATGTAAAAGGATATAGTTATGTAACAATTGCTAAAAAATTAGATTCTCCTGTAAAATCAGTAGATAATGCGATACAAAGAATTCGAAAAAAAGCAATCAAAAATATGTTAGATGAAATTTAAGGGAAATTGAGAATAATCTCAATTTCCCTTTTTTGGGGCTTCTAACGGGAATTGAACCCGTGACCTCAGCCTTACCAAGGCTGCACTCTACCAACTGAGCTATAGAAGCAATTTGATTGAACAGAACTTATTATACAATAGAAAAAAACAAAAGTAAATATTTCTATTGACTTTTTTTAAAAAAAGTTATAAAATAAGGAACATAAGATAAAGACAAGTAAGAGAAAAAGTAAAATAAAGGTTATCTAAAGAGAGGATTGGTTATTAGCTGAAAGCCAATCTAGAAAAACATATTTGAAAAACTACCTCTTCAAGTTTTTGGTGAATAAGCCAAACGTGTAAGATACGTTATCATCTTTTAATTAAGTAAAAAATAGGATGGAACCGTGTAATTTAGCACTCCTATGGATATTTTAAAAATGTCCATAGGAGTTTTTTGAATTAAAAATTATTTTTTTAATAATATAAAAAATCAAAAACAAATCTATTGGACATAAAAGGAGGTTTTATTATGTTAAAAGTTACATTAAAAGACAATTCTAGTATTGAGGTGGAGAAAGGAACTAGCATTTTAGAAGTTGCAAAAAAAATTAGTGAAGGATTAGCAAGAAATGCAACTTGTGGAGAAGTGAATGGAGAAGTAAAAGACTTGAGATATGAATTACAAGGAGATTGTGATTTGGTAATTCATACATTTCAAGAGGAAGATTTAGAAGGAAAAAAAGCATATTGGCATACAACATCACATATCATGGCACAAGCAGTAAAAAGAGTATTTCCAGATGTAAAATTTGCCATTGGTCCAAGTATAGATAATGGATTTTATTATGATTTTGATGTAGAAACACCATTTACAGATGAAGATAAAGAAAAAATTGAAGAAGAAATGAAAAAAATTATCAAGGAAGATATAGAAATTGAAAGATTTTCATTACCAAAAAAAGAAGCATTGGAATTAATGAAAGATCAACCATACAAAATAGAATTAATAGAAGAATTACCAGAAGGAGAAGAAATTAGTTTCTACAAACAAGGTGATTTTACAGATTTATGTGCAGGTCCTCATTTACTTAGTACAGGAAAAGTAAAAGCAGTAAAGATTCTTTCATCTTCAGGTGCTTATTGGAGAGGAAGCGAAAAAAATAAGATGCTTCAAAGAATTTATGCAATTTCTTTCCCAAAAGCTAGTCAATTGCAAGAATATTTAGACTACTTAGAAGAAACAAAACAAAGAGATCATAGAAAAATAGGAAAAGAATTAGAGTTATTTATGATTGCACCTGAAGGACCAGGTTTTCCATTTTTCTTACCAAAAGGAATGGTATTAAGAAATGTTTTAGAAGACTTTTGGAGAAAAATTCATATTAAAAATGGATATCAAGAAATAAAAACACCAATGATATTAAATGAAGAATTATGGCATCGCTCAGGACATTGGGATCATTATAAAGAAAATATGTATACAACAAAAATTGATGATGTTGATTTTGGTGTTAAGCCTATGAACTGTCCAGGAGGAATGCTTGTATATAAAAATACAGTACATTCTTATCGTGAATTACCAATTAGAGCAGGAGAATTAGGTTTAGTACATCGTCATGAAAAATCAGGAGAATTAAATGGATTATTTAGAGTAAGATGTTTTACGCAAGATGATGCACATATTTTCTGTATGCCAAGTCAAATTGAGAGTGAAATTGCAGGTGTTATAAAATTAGTTAATGAAATATATAGTATTTTTGGATTTGAGTATAAAGTAGAATTGTCAACAAGACCAGATAATTCAATGGGTAGTGATGAACAATGGGAATTAGCAGAAGGAGCACTTAAAAAAGTATTGAAAGATTTAGATATTGACTATGAATTGAATGAAGGTGATGGTGCATTTTATGGACCAAAAATTGACTTCCATATTAAAGATTGCTTAGGAAGAAGTTGGCAATGTGGTACTGTTCAATTAGATTTCCAAATGCCAGAAAGATTTGACTTGACATATATTGGAGAAGATGGAGAAAAACATAGACCAGTTATGCTACACAGAGTTATATTTGGAAGTATAGAAAGATTTATTGGTATTTTAATTGAACACTATGCAGGCGCTTTTCCAGTTTGGCTTTCACCTGTACAAGTAAAAATCTTACCAATTACAGATAATCAACATGAATATGCATATAAAGTAAGAGAAATGCTAGAAGAAAAAGGAATTCGTGTAGAAGTAGATGATAGAAATGAAAAAACAGGATATAAAATTCGTGAAGCACAATTACAAAAAGTTCCATATATGTTGATTGTTGGTGAAAAAGAGGTAGAAGAAAATACAATATCTATTCGTTCAAGAGAAGAAGGAGATATTGGAACAAAAGCAGTAGAAGAATTTGCAAAAGAAATTTTAGAAAAAATAAAGAATAAAAAATAAATTCAATTGAAATAGTTGACACTAATAGTATTTTATGGTAAAATAGGTAACTGTAATCCGCTTAGTCAAGGTGTATAAATACTGACAAATAGCGTTAGTTACCTTTTTTTAAGGATTAGCGAGTATACAAATAAGGGAGGTGCATTTTAGATGTACGCAATAATTGAAAGCTGTGGAAAACAATACAAAGTAGCAGAAGGAGATGTTGTATTTTTTGAAAAACTAGATGCAGAAGAAGGTAAAAAAGTTACTTTTGATAATGTTATACTAGTTTCAGAAGAAGGAAAAGTACAAATTGGAAATCCTTATGTGAAAGGTGTAAAAGTAGAAGGAAAAGTAGTTTCTCATGGTAAAGGTAAAAAAATCATTGTTTTCAAAATGAAAGC
>CASEEU010000018.1 GCA_949287075.1 uncultured Eubacteriales bacterium
TGTCCAAAAGGGACAGACCTACCTCGTTTGTGAGGGAAATTGGGGTGGTCTGTCCCTTTTGGACATTTTTCGTCCGTTTTGACACGTCCCAATTGGACATTTTTTTTAAGTAAAGAGAAGGATTTATGTAAAATACGTCGAATAATATAATTATGTATAGTTGTATGAAATATTTTGGGAAAGGAGAAAATAATGGCAAGATATAGTGATGAAATCATTGATGATGTAAGGCAGTCTAATGATATTGTAGACGTAATATCACAATATGTAAGACTAAAAAGAAGTGGCAGAAATTATTTTGGTCTATGTCCTTTTCACAATGAAAAATCACCTTCTTTTTCAGTATCTCCAGAAAAACAAATATTTCATTGCTTTGGTTGCGGTGTAGGAGGAAATGTATTCACATTTTTAACAAAGATTGAAGGAATTAGTTTTGTGGAAGCAGTACAACTTTTAGCAGAAAAAGCCAATATACAATTACCAACATTAGAAAATAATGTAGATTCAGCAAAAGAGGCATTGAAAGCAAAAGTGTATAAGGTTAATGAGTTTACAGCAAAATATTATCATGAAAATTTATATAGACCAGAGTCTAAAATGGCTCAAGAATACATAAAGAAAAGAAAGTTATCAAATGAAACATTAAAATCATTTCAAATTGGATTTTCGGGAAAATTTGATGAACTTTATAAAGAACTAAAAAAACAAGGATTTGAAGATAGGGAAATTTTAGAGTCTGGCTTAGTAAATAAAAATGAAAGAGGACAATTTATTGATCGATATCGAAATAGGTTAATGTTTCCTATCTGTGATGTAAGAGGAAGAGTCATTGCATTTGGAGGAAGAGTATTAGATGATTCCAAACCAAAGTATATTAACTCTCCTGAAAATATTGTGTATAGTAAGGGAAGACATCTATATGGTTTAAATGTTGCGAAAAAATACGATATCAAAAAAAGATTACTAATTGTAGAAGGATATATGGATGTGATTTCTCTACATCAAAGAGATATTCATAATGTAGTTGCCTCTTTGGGAACAGCACTTACACAGCAACAAGGATATTTACTTCGAAACAATACAGAACAAATTATTCTAAGTTATGATTCTGATGAGGCTGGACAAACTGCAAAAGTAAGAGCAATGGAAATATTGCAAAATATGGGGTGCGATATACGAGTTTTACAAATGGAAGGTGCAAAAGACCCTGACGAATATGTTATTAAATATGGAAATGCAAGATTTCAAAATTTAGTTGACAAAGCAATTTCTGTAATTGAATTTAAAGTCAAAATATTAAGACAATCTTTGAATCTAGAAAGTACCAATGATAAAATAAAATTTTTAAATGAAATAGCAAAATTAATTTCAAAAATTGATAACAACATGGAAAGAGAGGTATACATAGAAAAAATAGCAAAAGAATATGATGTTTCAAAAGAAGCAATCTATGCAGAAGTAAACAAATTAACATATAGAGAAAGTAAAGATGAAAAAGTATTAAGCAAATCAAAACCAGTCGTAAGACATATAGAGAAAAAAGAAACAGATAATGTATCAGAAGTTACAAAACGAAGGGAAAATACGGTTTTAGCTATTTTACTTTCAGGGGATAGAAATATTTATGAAATTATCAAGCAAAATATCACAATTAAAGATTTTAAATATGAGATAGATAAGAAGATTGCGGAAAAATTGTATGAAGAATTTGAAAATGGAAATAGTAATATCAATAGTATCATTGATAATTTATCAGAAGAAGAACAAAATCATATTACGATGATAATGGCAGAAGATTATGGAATTGATGATGTCGAAAAAGCAATTGATGACATTATACAAAGTTATGAGAAAGATAAATTAAATGAAAGAAAACTTGAGATTTTAGAATTGTTAGAAGAAAATACAACTGAAGAAATTCAAAAGAAAGAATTGGAAAAAGAGCTGAGTGATATTATTATCAGGTTAGCCAAAATTAGATAGGGGTGAATAAAAAATGGCAAAAAAAGAAGAAAATAAGCAAGAAGAACTAAAACAGGAAGAAAAGATTGAAAAGATTGAAAAAGTAAGAAAAAAAGCACATAAGAAAGCAGAAGAAGTAGAACAAACAAAAAAAGATGAACATCAAGAAGAATCAGAAGAAACAAAAAAACTAAAAGAAGAAAAAGTAAACAATATATTAAAAAAAGCAAAAGAAAAAGGGCAAATTACTATAGGTGATTTGGCATCTGAGTTAGATGATGTCAATCCAGATCAAATTGATAAAGTTTTTGATGCTTTTGAAGAATTAGGTGTGGATTTATTACAAGATGATATGGAAGAAGAACCAGATATTGAAGATCTAAAAGAAGTAGAAGAATTAAAATTAGATGAAATTACAGATACCAGTTATGAGGGAATCAATGTTGATGATCCTGTAAGAATGTATTTAAGAGAAATCGGAAGAATTCCACTATTAACATATGAAGAAGAATTAGATTTAGCGAAAAAAGTATTACAGGGAGATGAAGAAGCAAAACAAAAATTGGCAGAATCAAATTTAAGATTAGTGGTAAGTATTGCTAAAAAATATGTAGGAAGAGGCATGCTATTCTTAGACTTAATACAAGAAGGAAATATGGGATTAATCAAAGCGGTTGAAAAATTTGATTATACAAAAGGATTCAAGTTTAGTACTTATGCAACTTGGTGGATTAGACAAGCCATTACAAGAGCCATTGCAGACCAAGCAAGAACAATTAGAATTCCTGTACACATGGTAGAAACTATTAATAAATTAATTAGAACTTCTAGACATCTATTACAACAATTAGGTAGAGAACCAACCCCAGAAGAGATTGCAGCTGAAATGGAAATACCAGTAGAAAAAGTAATAGAAATTCAAAAAATTGCACAAGATCCAGTATCATTGGAAACACCAATCGGTGAAGAAGATGATAGCCATTTAGGTGATTTTATACAAGATGACGATTCTCCAGCGCCTCAGGATTCAGCAGCTTATACAATGCTTAGAGAACAATTAGAAGAGGTAATGAATACATTAACCCCAAGAGAGGCAAAAGTATTGAAATTAAGATTTGGATTGGAAGATGGAAAGTCAAGAACACTAGAAGAAGTAGGAAGAGAATTCCAAGTAACTAGAGAAAGAATTAGACAAATTGAAGCAAAAGCTTTGAGAAAATTAAGACATCCTAGTAGGAGTAAGAAGCTTAGAGATTACATGGGATAGATTGAAAAATAATTACAATTTTGTCTGCATCAAATTTCATTTAAAACGCGGTTACATACAAGAGTATGCGCCCTTGCCTTTTAAATAAAATTTTCCTTGCCAAAATTTAATTCTTTTCCAATCAAGTTGAAAAATAATTAATTTTATAATTGGAGGAAATTATGGAGCAGTTAGTTGATTTTTGGAATAGACTAACATCTATACAAATTATAGATATTATTATAGCCATTGGAATTATTGTATTTTTTAGAATATTAAGTGGTACATTTTCTTATATAATTATAAAAATATTTAAAATAAAAAGTAAAAAAGCAAAAGAAATAAAAGAAAGTGCATTTTATAAACCATTAAAAGTATTTTTCATTATTTTAGGAATTTATTTAGCAATTGTATTTTTAAGAGGACCATTACAAATTAATGAACAAGTCATGGATATTGTAACAAAGGCTTTTCAAATGATTAGTGTGATAGAAATTGCAGTAGGATTGGCAAATAGTTTTACTTCAAAAACAATCTTAGGGAAAAAGTTAAGAAAAAGCCTAAGTGAAAAAATGGATGATACAGTATTTGAATTTGTATTAAAAATTGTAAGAGTGTTAATCTATATTGTTGCTATATTCTTAGTATTAACTATATTAGAAATTAATCTAACAGGATTAATTGCAGGTTTAGGTTTAGGTGGTGTCATTGTAACACTTGCAGCACAAGATACTGCTAAAAACCTATTTGGTGGAGCAATGATTTTTGTCGATAAACCATTTGCAGTTGGTGATTGGATTCAAGTAGACAATTATGAAGGAACTATAGAAGATATTACATTTAGGACAACAAGAATTAGGACATTTGAAAATGCATTAGTGAATATTCCAAATGCAATGATTGCAGATGCTTCTGTAACGAACTGGAGTAAGATGGAAAAAAGAAGATATAAAACAAATTTATGTGTAGAATTAAATACACCCTTAGAAAAACTAGAGTTGTTAAAAACAAGAATTGAAAAAATGTTACAGGAAAGAGAAAGTGTATATGATGATTCAATTATCGTAAGATTTGACCAGATAACAGATAATGGAATTAACATATTAATCTATACATATACGAATTCAGTGGATTATGCAAGTTACTTAAAAGAAGTAGAAGATATTAATATAAAAATAATGAAAATATTAAAAGAAGAAAATGTTAAATTAGCATATGATACCAAAACAGTATATGTTAAAAATTAAGAAACAAAACTACACGAGATTTAATTTCAGTGTAGTTTTTTTGTATGAAAATAAATAAAAATTTTCACAATATAGACATAAAACCTATGTATAATATATAATAAAAGTATAAAATAGGAGTGATTGAGATGGTAGATAACTGCATTTTAGTTGTAGATGATGAACAAAGGATGAGAAAGCTAATCAAAGATTTTTTAGCAGCCAAAGGATATAGTATATTAGAGGCAGAAGATGGTGAAAAGGGATTAGAAGTATATGAAGAAAATAAAAATAAAATTAGTCTAATTTTATTAGATGTCATGATGCCTAAATTAGATGGGTGGTCAGTATTAAGACAAATCAGACAAGATTCAAAAGTACCAATTATCATGCTAACAGCAAGAGGAGAAGAACAAGACGAATTGTTTGGATTTGAACTAGGTGTGGATGAATACATTTCTAAACCATTTAGTCCTAAGATTTTAGTTGCACGTGTAGAAGCTATATTAAAAAGAACAAATCAAAATGAAAAAGAAGTAAAAGATTATGGTGGAATTGAAATTGATAAAGAAGGAAGAACTGTAAAGGTAGATGGAAAACCAATAGAGTTAAGCTTAAGAGAATACGAATTGTTGACATACTTAGTAGATAATGAAAATATAGCTTTATCAAGAGATAAAATATTGAATAATGTATGGAATTATGATTATTATGGAGATTCTAGAACGATTGATAGTCATATAAAAAAAATAAGACATAAATTAGGGAAAAAAGGAAAATATATTCAAACAATGAGAGGTGTTGGATATAAATTTGAGGTAAAATAATTACCTAAGGATGGGAATAAAAATGGAAAAAATAAAGAATGCATTAAAATCAGTAAGAGTTAAATTGTTTTTGATGTTATCATTAATTATATTATTAATCATATTGTTTTTAATTTTAGTAAATAATTTTGTATTTGGACAATTCTATTTGTATAGTAAAACAGAAGATTTAAAAGAAGTATATGAAGTGATTAATAACTATTATAAAAAGGAGCCAACAAATATAGACATTAATTCAGAATTAGAAAAATTAGCAATTAATAATAATTTTGACATTTTAATAAAAGATAATGATGATATCAATGTATTTACGTCAAATAAGGATTTCTTGTCAACTTTTGGAGAGATGAATGCCATGACAAATGCAATAAATGCAGGAGAGTTGATAGAGGAAAATGATAAGTTTATTATTAGAAGATTAAAAGAGAATAAAACAGGAATTTCATATATTTTATTATCTGCTAAATTAGATAATGATTATTTACTATATATTCGAATACCAGTTTCTTCAATAGAAGAAAGCGTAAAAATATCTAATAATTTTCTATATTTAATTGCAGGTTTCACAATATTAATTTCAGCAGTGATTGTAAACTTCGTTAGTAGAAAATTTACAGATCCAATATTAGAACTAAATACAATTGCAAAAAATATGTCTAATTTAGACTTTAGTCATAAATATCGAATAACAGATGCAGATGATGAAATCAATAATCTAGGGAAAAGTATTAATTTAATGTCTGATAAATTGGAAAGTACAATTAAACAATTAAGAAGGACGAATATAGAATTAGAAAGAGATATAGAAGAAAAATCTAAGATAGATGAAATGAGGAAAAGTTTTATATCAGACGTTTCACATGAATTAAAAACACCAATAGCGTTAATACAAGGATATAGTGAAGGATTACTAGAAAATGTTAATTCAGATGATAAAAGTAGAAAATTTTATGCAGAAGTTATCTTAGATGAAACTAATAAAATGGACAGATTAGTAAAACAATTATTAGAATTAATGAAATTAGAATACGGAAAAAGAGAATTTTCTGACAAAGAATTTAATATAGTAGAATTAGAAAAAGAAGTTATCAGAAAATCAAAAGTAATGCTAGAAGAAAAGCAAGTAGAAGTCGAATTAAAATCTCCAGAAGAAATTAATGTGATTGCAGATGATTTCTATATAGAGCAAGTTATTACAAACTACTTAACAAATGCTATTAAACATGTCGAAAAAGTAGATGGAGAGAAAAGGATTATAATAGAAAATATGGTTAATGTAGAAAATGATAAAGTAAGAATAAAAGTATTTAATACAGGTGCTAATATACAAGAAGAAGATTTAGTCAGAATTTGGAATCGTTTTTATAAGGTTGATGAATCTAGGAATAGAGCAGATGGTGGAACAGGTATTGGTTTATCATTTGTAAAGGCAATTATGAGTAATTATAAAAATGATTATGGTGTTATCAATAAAGATAATGGAGTTGAATTCTATTTTGAATTAGACTTAAAAATATAAGTTTGATATAAAAAAGGCTTTCTATTGTAGGATAGCCTTTTTTTAGTGTCTAAGACTTGGGGTTCAGAACACAAATGTCGAATTTTGCGATGAAAAATTCTTTACAAACGGAAAAAATTGTATTATTATATACATGTAACATGTTACATATTTTTATATCAAATATTTAATCTCAAAAGTTTAATCTAAAAGATTTATCGAATTAAATTTCCAAACAATCAAAATTTATTTAAAAAGGAGAGCGTATTCATTATTATATATACTAGTAAAGTTATAAATGTATTGACTTTCATTATTTCCGTCATCATATATTTATTCATGAATAGTTTATTTCATAGCAATATACTAAAAACAGAAAAAATAGAATTTAAAGTCGATTTTACAACACAAGAAAATTTTATTCAAAATCAAACGATTGATTCAGAAAGTTTAGAGAATCATAATGTTAATATTTTAAATGAAACAAATCATTTCAATAATTGGTATATACAAATTGATAAAATAGCATTAAAAGCTCCTATACAAGAAGGAACAAGTAAGGAAATATTAGATGATTATGTGGGACATTTTGAAGAATCCTCTAAAGATTTAGGAAATGTATGCTTAGCGGCACATAATAGAGGATATAAAAATAATTATTTTAGTCGATTAAAAGAATTACAGGAAGGAGATGAAATTACATATATCTATCAAGGAATAGAAAAAACATATTTTGTAACAAAACATGAGATAATCCAAAATACAGATTGGAGTAATTTAGAGCCAACAGAAGAAAATACAATTACATTAATTACCTGTGTCGAAAATGAACCAGAATACAGAAGATGTATACAAGGAATAGAAAAATAAGAAAAGGATGTGAAAAATAATTTGTATAAAATAAAAAAAGTTGCAAAAATAGCTTGTATGATATTGGTTATAGTTATATTAAATTTTTTGAATTTTACAAATTCAGTTATGGCAACAAATTTAGATGTAGCAGATGTATATGCGGTAGGAGATTGTGGAAGTTTATTAACTTATAAAGATGTTCCTGTAATTACTACATATATTGAATATAAAAATGATGGAAAAGTATATCCAGCCTATTGTTTAGATAAAACAAAACCTGGAGCAGAAGAGGGAAGTTATACAGTTTCCATAGAAGATACAATAAAAGATGTCATGCTTTGGAAGATCGTAACAAATGGTTATCCATATAAAACACTAGGAGAATTAGGTGTTGCAAATGAAAAAGAAGCATTTACAGCAACAAAACATGCAATTTATAGTTATATTCACGGAAATCAATTAAGTGATTATAAACCCATTGGAGAAGCAGGACAAAGAACATTAAATGCCATGTATAAAATTATTAATAATGCGAATAATTCTACTGAAGTACAAATTTCTAATAAAGTAGATATCCAAAAATTGCAAGAAACCTGGAAACAAGATAGTAAAGAGTCTCAATATGTTTCTAAAACATATAAAGTAAGTAGCAAAACAAATATAGATAGATATAAAGTGTATGTGACAGATGAAAATGGTCAAGAAATAGAAGGAATGAAAATAACAGATGAAACAAACCAAGAAAAAGAAGAATTTAATTCTAATGAGAAATTTAAGATACTAATTCCAATCAAAGATATGAAAGAAGATACAACAATTAAAATAAAAATAGAAACAAAAGTAGAGACTAAACCAATATTATATGGCACAGCACCAAATTCTAATTTGCAAGATTATGCATTGACAGCATCAACATATGAAGATGGAACAGGAGAAATACAAGATAATTATAATAAAAATAAAACAAAACTAATTATTATAAAACAAGATAAAGAAACAAAAGAAAAATTACAAGGTGTAGAATTTCAGATTTTAGATGAAAATAAAAATGCGATTTACACAAATTTAGAAACAGATGAGAATGGAAGAATAGAGGTAGATAATCTAATTCCGGGAAAATATTATATAAAAGAAACAAGAACAATTAGTGGTTATGAAATTTATGAAGATTTAATTGAAGTCAATATAAGCTTAAATGAAGAAATGACTGTAACAGTCAATAATCATGAAGAAGAAAAACCAGAAATTGAAAAAACAACAGATAACAAAGAAGTTAGCAATAAACGAATTTTACCAGTAACAGGTATGTAAATGAATGAAAAGGAGGCTTTTATAGTCTTCTTTTTTATAGTTCAATATATCTTCCTAAAATACCATGTTGAACTGTTATTATTTGTAATTGAATATTAAAATTTGAAAACTATTGAATAAAAAAATAAACTTTGATAGAATATATTAAAAAGTAAGAATACAAACATAAAATAAAGGGAGCGTATATTTGATGTTTTCACAATTAATTATATTAGTGATATTAATTTTATTAAATGCCTATTTTGCAGCAAGTGAAATAGCATTTATATCTTTAAATGATGCCAAGATAGAAAAGCAAGCAAAAGAAGGAAATAAAAAAGCCAAACAAATAGAAAAAATGTTAAAAGAGCCAAGCAAATTTTTAGCAACCATACAAATAGGAATTACTTTAGCAGGATTTTTATCAAGTGCTTTTGCATCAGAAACATTTGCAGATATGTTGGCACCAATCTTAAATAGTTGGATTCCAGCAATTAGCATAGGTGTATGGAAAAGTATATCTATCATTATCATAACCATTATATTGTCTTTCTTTACGTTAGTTTTTGGAGAATTGGTACCAAAACGATTGGCAATGAAACATTATGAAAAAATATCTTTTGCAACAATTGGTGTCATTAGATCCATTTCAATTATTACAGCACCATTTGTAAAGTTATTAACAGTAGTAACAAATGCAATATCTAAAATATTTGGCGTAGGGGAAAATGAAGAAGAAACGGTTACAGAAGAAGAAATCAAAATGATGGTAAATCAAGGGGAAGAAAAAGGAACAATTGAAGAAGAAGAAAAAGAATTGATTAATAATGTTTTTGAATTTAATGATATTACAGTATCTGAAATTATGAGACATAGAAAAGATATTTTCGCAGTAGATATGGGAATTAGTAATGAAGAATTATTGGATGAATTAACACAAGAAGAATATCGATATAGTAGAATTCCTGTATATGATGAGACAATTGATGAAATTAAAGGGATTTTATATGTAAAAGATATATTAAAAAATATTAAAAAGAAAAATTTTAAGGTAAAAAACTTAATAAAAGAAGCATATTTTGTATCACAAAATCGATTAATTAATGAAGTATTTAAAGAATTACAAAAAAATAAAATGCAAATAGCAATTGTTGTTGACGAATATGGTGGAACTGCTGGACTGGTTACAATGGAAGATATATTAGAAGAATTAGTAGGAGACATCTATGATGAATATGATAAAGAAGAAAGAGAGTATGAGAAAATCGATGACAATACGTATATGCTAGCAGGAAGTTTACCAATTTATGATGTTAACAAATTGTTAGATGCAGAAATTCCAGAAGGAGATTATGATACCATATCAGGGTTTTTACAAGAAGAATTAGGAAGAATTCCTGAAGATGAAGAAAAGCCAGTAATAGAAACAGAAAAAGTAACTTATAAAATAGAAGAATATGAAGATAAAAGAATATTAAAAGTCAAAGCGTGTAAGAATAATGTAATAGAAACAAATGAAGAAAAAGAAAATGAAGAATAAGGTAGGGAATGAGAATGAAGAAAAAATATTTAGTCATGATAATCATTGTGTTATTAATTATTATAGCAATTGCAGGTTATTTTATTTATAGACAAATTGAAAAAAATGGAAGAGAATATCAAATTGAGAAAATAGCAGTTCAGGATTATAAATATTTTATTTTAAGACAAGATGGAAAATATGGTGTTATTAATACTAGTGGAGATATCATTATTCAACCAGAACATATTAATGTGATTATACCAAATCCACAAAAAGCGGTTTTTGTATGTTATGATGAAAATAATAATACAAAAATATTAAATGAAAATAATGAGCAAATATTTTCAGAATATACACAGATACAACCTATAAGATTAAAGAATATAGCTAGCGACTTAATGTATGAAAAAAATTTATTAACTTATCAAAAAGATGGAAAAACAGGATTAATTAATTTAGAAGGAGAAGTCATAGCAGAACCAGTATATGAATCAATAGAAGGATTGCCATATAAAGAAGGAGAATTATTGGTACAAAGAGAAGGAAAATATGGTGTTATCAATAATAAAGGAAATAATTTAGTAGAAGTAGAATATGATCAAATCGTTGTAGATAATTATACAACAGAAGAAGAGGGATACAAACGTGCAGGATACATTATATCTAATACAACAGAAAATGGATATCGATATGGTTATATTGATATGAATGGAAATGTTTTATTAGAACCACAATATACAGAAATTTCTAGAATAATTGATATAAAAGACAATGACAATATTTATTTAGTAGTAGCACAGAATGGACAATATGGATTGTTCAAAAATCAAGAACAAATTATAGAAAATGAATACCAATCTATATCATATAATGGCGAAAGTAATACACTAACATTAGAAAAAACAAAACGATATGGAGTAGCAACATTAGAAGGAAAAGTGGTTATACCAGTTGAGTTTACACAAATTGATAGTACAGGAAGTTATATATATGCTACTGATGTAGATGGAAATGTATCAGTATATCAAGAAAATGGAAATCCAGCTGAAATAGATAGTAATGTGTATATACTAAAAACGGAAAATGAAAATTATCAAATCAAAATAGATAATTCGCAAGGTTCTGTATATAGTATCCTTGATAAAAATGGAAATCAGATAACAACTCAAAATTATTCATATATAAATTATTTATATGATAATTATTTCATTGTTTCAGTAACAGGTGGAAAAGTAGGTGTCATCAATGACAAAGAAGAGCCAATTATAGAAATACAATATGATTCTATAGATAAAGTGGAAGGAACAGATTATATTATCACAAGATTATCAGAAAATAATTCAACTCAACTATATGATAAGAATTTTAAGCAATTATGTGAAATGACAAATGCGATACTTAAAAAAGAAGACAAGTATATAAAAGTATATAATGATACAGAAACCAAGTATTTTGATCTAGAAGGAAATGAAAAACAAAATACGGAAATATTATCAAATAATCAAATTTATGCAAAATCTGAAGATGGAAAATGGGGATTTGTAGATAAATCAGGAAATGTGGTTGTAGACTATATATATGATAAAGCAACAGATCTAAATTCTTATGGATATGCAGGAATCAAATTAGATGGAAAATGGGGCGTTGTAAATGCAAATGGTGAAGTAATTGTAGAACCATCATATACAATAAATGTCCAAACAGAACCAAAATTCATAAAAGACTATTATAAGGTAGAATATGGATTTGGTGAATTTTATTATACCAGATAAAACCGTATTGTCTAAGACAAAGATAGACTCAATTTTGAGTCTTTTTTTTTTGAAATATATATACAAATCGTTAGATGTGAATATTACTCAATAAATCATTAACAAATCTAAAAAAATTCTAAATTAACGGGAGAAAGTCTGATTAAAAATATTCAAAAATGTAAATACTATATAAAAAATGGGAAAAGGTGAAAAAGTGAAATTAGGAATTGCGTTATCAGGTGGAGGAATGAGAGGTATTGCACATGCTGGTGTGTTAAAAGCTTTAGAAGAAAGTGATATACAAATAGAAGCAATAGGAGGAACAAGCTCAGGCGCATTAATTGCAGGTTTATATGTTTTAGGATATTCTCCAGAAAATATATATCAGTTATTTAAAATACATGCAAAAGATATCGTTGGCATAGAACGAAATTCTATTTTTTCACGAATACATCAGGTGTTGAAAAGAGAAAATACTGGATTTAGAAGAGGAGAAGATATAGAAAAACTATTTAATAAATTAGCAAAGGATAAGGGGATAGAAAGCATTTCTCAAATTACGAAAATGCCTATATCAATTCCTACGGTAGATATAAAAGATGGAAAAGAATATATTTTTACCAATCATATTCCAAATGAAAAAAGTTCATACAAAAAATATATAGAAAATATTTCTATAGGGAAAGCATTAAGAGCAACAAGTAGTTTTCCAGCCGTATTTTGTCCATGTGATTTTAAAGAACATAAATTTTTAGATGGTGGTGCCTTAGATAATGTACCAGTAATAGAAGTAAAAAAACAAGGAATTAAAAAAGTATTAGCTGTTAATTTTAAAGCAGATGACATAACAGAAGATAGTAATTATATGGATATAGCAATGAGAACAATTGACTTGATGGGAAATAAAATAGCAGAAGAAAATTTAAAGCAAAGTGATTATATCTTAACAATTAAAACGGATAAAATGGGATTATTAGATGTGAAAAAATTAGATAGCTGTTATCATTATGGATATGAAACAACAATGAAAGAGATAAATAGAATAAAAGAAATAATTCAAAAAAAATAGCATAAAATAATATGAGGAATAAAAAATTTATTCAGAAAGGAAGAAGTAAGATGAAAATAAGATATTTTGATAATGCAGCGACAACAAAGGTAAAAAAAGAAGTAATAGACAAAATGTTTCCCTATTTTGTAGAATCTTATGGAAATCCATCATCATTATATACACTAGGTAGAACAGCAAAAGTAGGAATAGAAGAAGCAAGGAAACATGTTGCTAATTTAATTAATTGTGATAAAAATGAAATTTATTTTACAAGTGGAGGAACGGAAAGTGATAATACAGCATTAAAAGGAATCATGTGTTTAAAAAAAAATAAAGGAAAGCATATCATAACAACAAAAATAGAACATCATGCAATATTAAATACTTGTAAAACATTAGAAGAAAACGGAGTTAAAGTAACTTATTTAAATGTAAATAAAGAAGGGATTGTTAATTTAGAAGAACTTGTAAATGCTATAACAGAAGATACCATACTAATCAGTGTGATGTTTGCCAATAATGAAATTGGATCTATCCAGCCAATCGAAAAAATAGGAAAAATTGCAAAAGAAAAAGGCATTATTTTTCATACAGATGCTGTTCAAGCTTGTGGAAATGTAAGAATTGATGTGAAAGAAATGAATATTGATATGTTATCTTTATCAGGGCATAAAATAGGAGCACCTAAGGGAATTGGCGCATTATATGTTAGCAAAAATATTGAATTTCAAAATTTAATAGATGGAGGACATCAAGAAAGAGATAAAAGAGCGGGAACTGAAAATGTGCCTGGTATGATTGGATTAGGAGAAGCTTGTCACATTGCGAAAAATAACATGGACACACATGTTAATAAATTAAAAGAATTAAGAGACTTCTATTTTTCTGAGATACAAAATCGAATTTCAGATATTAAAATAAATGGTTCTATTGAGCATAGACTACCGGGAAATAGCAATATATCATTTAAAGGAATAAATGGTAGTGAATTGCTAATGAAATTAGATGAAAAAGGAATTTGTGCATCTGCTGGAAGTGCTTGTTCTTCCGGAAGTAGCATGCCATCACATGTATTAACTGCCATTGGACGCACAAGTGAATATGAAGAAGGAACTCTACGAGTGACTTTTGGAGATGAAAATACGAAAGAAGATGTAGAATATTTAGTAGAAAATTTAGTACAAATTGTAAAAGAAATAAGGGCTAATCCATAGCCCCTAAAATAGATAAACTTGTTTTAATTCCATCAACAGCAGCAGACATGATGCCTCCTGCATATCCTGCACCTTCTCCACAAGGATAAATCCTATCTATATTGGATACCAATTTGGTATTTCTAGGAATCTTTACAGGTGAAGAACTTCTTGTTTCAACACCAGTTAAAATACTATCAGGATGAGCAAAGCCTTTTAGTTTTTTATCAAAATATAAGATACCTTCTCTTAAGGTAGAAGAAACAAAGGTTGGAAGAATTTCATTTAAATTTGATAAAGTTGTTCCAGGTAAATAAGAAGGAATAACAAGACCAAGGGTAGAAGATTTTTGATTATTTAAAAAATCTTCTACTTTTTGGATAGGTGCATAATAATTAGATCCACCTAATATAAATGCTTTTTCTTCTAATTCTTTCTGAAAATAGATACCAGCTAAAGGAGAAGTATCTGTAAAATCTTCTGGTGTTACATTGACTAATAAAGCAGAATTTGCATTTTTACCATTTCTTAAATAGGTACTCATACCATTTGTAACAATTGTATTTTTTTCACTAGAAGAGGCAATAACTGTTCCTCCAGGACACATACAAAATGTATAACAAGAACGACCACTTGGAGAATGGTATGCTAATTTATATTCTGCAGGTGGTAATTGCAAATTTGGATTTTCTCCATATTGTGCTTGATTAATCATTTCTTGAAGATGCTCAATTCTCACACCAACTGAAAAGTTTTTCTTTTCCATCATAATTCCATTTTGATATAACAATTCAAAAGTATCTCTAGAACTATGACCAATGGCTAAAACTAAATGATTGGTGGTAAGTTCAAAATTTGTATTATCTTCTAAATTCTTCAGCAATACAGAATATAGCTTATTGCTTTTAGTAGTAAAGTTAATAAATTTTGTATTGAAATAAAATTTGCCACCTTTTGATATGATATAGTTTCTCATGTTTCGAATAATATCAATCAATTTATCTGTTCCGATATGTGGTTTAGATAAATATAGAATTTCTTTTGGTGCGCCAAAATGAACAAATTCTCTTAACACTTTTTGACATAAAGGACTATGAATTCCAGTTGTTAATTTTCCATCTGAAAAAGTGCCAGCACCACCTTCGCCAAATTGTACATTTGAAAAAGAATTTAATTGTTTATCATGTAGAAAGCAATCTACATCCTGTTTTCTATCATCAACTGTTTTTCCTTGTTCAATAATAATAGGGGATATACCATGTTGTACAAGTGTTAAGGCAGAAAATAATCCAGCAGGACCTGCTCCGACAATAACAGGAGAAGGACAAAATTTTAAAGTATTCAAAGAATCTGTTGAAATACGATTTCTTATATCTTGTTCAATATCTGGTATTTCTACTTTTGAAATATTCGGATATTTTGTTTCATCTTTTACTTTAATATCAATCGTATAATTAAAAAATATATCATCTTTTTTTCTGGCGTCGATTGATTTTTTAGAGATATTCCACTCTAACATATCAGGAGGGTGAATATGATATTTATGAAGGACAAAATCAATTAGTTCTTTATCAGATATATTTTTTCTAATTTTTATATTATGAATTCTTAACATGTAAAACTCCTTATATTTGTATGTTTTTAACAAATTAATTATATAATAGGATAGACGAATAATCAAGTTATCATGATTTTCCAGTTTCAGAATTCTACACGGAAAGGGGGATGTATTATTTTTGAATTATTGACGAATGTGCCGCGGAATAGATGTATAAATTCTTAGTCTTAAATAAATGAGGAAGCGCGAGCAGCGAGAGGCTCGTTTATTTAAAACTTAGAATTTATAATCTATGTAGCAAACCGAGGAAATAATTCAAAAATAATACATCCCCCTTTCCGTGTAGAATTCTGAAACTGGAAATCAAAAGTATTTACAAATGAATTAGAATATTATAAAATAGTAAAAAACAAAAAAGGAGTTGAGTACAATAGAAACGACACAAAGTTCTTTTTTATTAAGATATGGAGCAGCATTAATTGTATTTACAGAATTATTGATGATTTGTACAGTTACTGTACTATATAGTACAGGAGGAGCTTATATTCCAACTTTTATAATGCTTTTTTTATCACCATTATTAGGAGGTATACTTGCAGGAAAAATTTCAAAAAAATGTAAAAAAGTGTTATTTAAGGAAACAATCGATACATATTTTATGATAGTAAATATCATATTATACATATTACTTTATCTTTTGAATTTTAAATTTAATGTTACAATAGCAGTCATATATGGTATTGGAGCAATCATTGGATTTTTTAGTGCAAAGAAATCTATTGAAAATTTAAAAGAAACTATGAAAATGAATGAAACAGAGGAAGAAACATTTACAGAAGGAGAAAAAATATTCATTAAAGAATTTCATTTAGAAAAATTTAATGGAGAAACAATCAGAGAATTTTTGAAAGAAAATCATTTAAAAGAAGAAAATTATTTATTAGCACAAATTATTCCAACAGCGCAAGAATATTTGTTGTATGGACTATTTTCGTTTTCAAGATACTTACAATATATATTGTATTTTGATGATGAAAAATTATATTTTTTTGAATTATCAAAATTAAGTAATAAATCTATAAAAAATGGATTTTTTGTAAAGTTTGAGGATGTGCAAGTTAAAAAGTTGAGAAAAGGTTTGATAAGTTATAAAATTAGATTAGAATTTAAAGATGGAAGCATTGCGAATATGCAAATTGTAAAAAGAGTAGCAAGACTATTTTTACAAAAAAAATATTGTGAAAAATTATATAATAAACTTTTAGAATTAAAGAATAAAGGATAAGAAAGAAGAGACAGATGGGAGAAGAATGGAAATCAAGAACAGAATTATTAATTGGAAAAGATAATATACAAAAACTAGCAAATAGCAAGGTGATTGTATATGGAATAGGTGGCGTAGGTTCATTTGTGGTAGAAGGATTGGTAAGAGCAGGAATAGAAAATATCATTTTAGTAGATAATGATATCATTGCTCCTAGCAATTTAAATAGACAAATTCATGCAACTATTTCAAATATAGGAAAATTAAAAGTAGAATGTATGAAAGAAAGAATTTTATCTATTAATCCTAAAGTAAAGGTAGAAACATATATACCGCAAGATATAGAAAATGGGGAAGAAACATTAATAGACAATTCTATAGATTATGTGGTAGATGCAGTAGATACGATTACAACAAAACTGAAACTAATCCAAAGAGCAAAAGACAAGCAAATACCTATCATTTCTTGTATGGGTACAGGAAATAAATTAGACCCAACAAAATTTCAAATAGAAAATATTTATAAAACATCAGTATGCCCACTAGCAAAAGTAATGAGAAAAGAATTAAAGAAAAGAGGAATACGAGATTTAAAAGTTTTATATTCTAAGGAAGAACCAATAAAACATGATATAGAATCTAGAACACCTGCTAGTATATCTTTTGTTCCATCTGTTGCTGGTATGATTATAGCAGGAGAAGTGATTAACGATATAATAAAAAACAAATAAAACATTTAGAAACATTTTATAATGTCTAAATGTTTTTTTGTTGAATAGGAAAAATTTTTTTTCTATTCGATAAAAAACAACATTATTGATTTCCAATTAGTTTTATGCTATACAATAGATATAGTTTAAAATTTAATTAATCAAAAAAGAGGTAAATATGAATATAGTAATGGAAAAAGAAGTGAATGATAGATTACAAGATGGAATTCATACAATTTTAAATTTCAATGAAGAAGATTTTAATAAATTAATTAGTATGTTCACAATTGAAAACGGAAAGAAAATAGAAGATTTTATTTATTTATTTTATAGTACAGATGAACATAAAAACACAAATATTGATATACAGCTAGGGGTGAACGAAAAGAATGAAAGAGGTTATGTGGGTGGAGTTTCATATCCAATAAAAGATTTTATTTCTAAACTAGAAACATATATTCAAAATATAGATAAATCTTCTAATGAATATATGCGATGTAAAAAAATTGTTGAAACACGAAGCTTAGAAGCTTTTAAAAGAATTTTCTCTGGGCCGAATGGAGAAAAAAGTGGAATAGTAGATAAATTATTTGAAGTTTTAACTAATTCTAATGAACTAGAGAATTTTATGGATTTTAACAGTAATACTGATCATTTCGCAGTTAATGGTGAACAACAAGATATTTCAGAATATTTAAAAATATTTGGAAATATCTTTAGATATAAAGATGATTCAGAAGGAGAGGAATATACTTTTTTTCCAGGAATGGCTTTACTAATAACACAATTTAATATACCTGAAACATTGATTGAAAGCATTAAGAAAAATGCAACAAAACTTTATGATCAATATCATGGAGAATATACTAGATACATTGACAAAAGATATGAATTTAAGGCATTAGATGGAGAGGATGATTATAAAGTATTTAGAAAGAATGATGAACCTGATTGGAATGTAAATAAGGAATTGAGAGAAGCTGTTTATAAGGATATGCCACAGGATTTATCATTAGAAGAAAAAGCATTATATATATATACGAAATTATGTAAGGAATTAGAATATAACGAAGAATATTTATATAAAGATAAGGGAATCAGTTCTCAATTTAAGAGCGATTTTTCGAAAGAAAAATTGGAAAGTATAAAGTCTGGAACGAAAGTTACTTGTTTTGATTTTTCGAGAATATTTTCAAAATTAGTAAATGAGCTAGATGGAGACATTGAAGCAGTAATCATTTCACAAGGTGAAAATAGAGGACATTTTTTGACTGGTTTTTATACAGATAAAGTATCTGTTCGATTAGAAGCCATCAATATTAAGCTTAATGGAAAAAATGATCCTACAAATGACTTGATGAAAGCAAAAAATGGGATAAAATTAAGAGGAATTCAACCTATATTTGATAATGAGGAAATTGTACAAAATGCATTAGACAAAGTTTATTCTTTAATATATGGAAGAAAAGCATTATCTATAAAGAGATTTGTACAAGAATTAAAAAGTATGCCAATAGAAGAAATACCAAATGATATAAATTTAAAATTACAATCTTTTATAGAAGTCATGAAAGAAAAAAGAGTTACTGGAAATGAATTTGTACAGACTTTGGATGGAATGTGCCTATCAAAGTTTTTTGGACAAAATATTGAAAAAGCATATATAGGAAAAAGATTTGAAAAAGAAGGAGAAAAGCATATACAGCGAATGATATTATTTAGAGAAAAGGGAGAAGATGAAAATACAGATCCACACTTATATTTAATTGACACTTCTTCACTAGAAATGGTACAGCCAACACCGCAACAACTTATAGATCAAATAAATAGTGGTGAAATGGTATATGAGAGCGATAAACATAAAATACCTGGAATAGATAAGGAGGTAAAGGATGACACAACTAAATGAAGTAAAAATAATGAATGATACAATGATTTTATATCTGAAAAAATTGGGAATGAGTTATGAAAGAAATGAAATAATAAGGAAAATCTTGGAAGATGAAGCATGTTTTTTAAAAATGGAAAAAGAGGATGCATATATTATATTGAATGATATTGGTATACAAAATGAAAATATTGATAATGTTTATTCGAATTTAATATCTAATGATGTATATTACGATTTGTATAAAAATGGAAAAATTGATGAGAATGATGATGAATTAATTGTTAGATATAAAATATATGATACAAATAATCTTTTTAAAAAAACAAAAAAAATAATTAAAGTAACAAATGGAAACGAAACTACTAATAATGCTGTTATAGAATACAAAGAATCATTTTTTACAAAGATTTTTAGTAAATTACAAAGATTTTTTTCAAAAAAATAAAAGAACAATAGGGTGCGTTTAAGAAAGAAATATTAAAATACTAAAAATCGAAAGACTATTTCAAAGATAGCTTTTTGGCTATATACTATGAAATAAGAAAAATAGTAAAAACAAAAGAAGCATCAAAACAAAGAAAAGTTCTAACTCATAAAATATAAGAATACAATTAAACAAAAGTATTCTAAATAAAAGGAGTTAGAATAAATGAAAGGTGTATCAATAGAAGAGCGTGCAACTCAGCTTGCACAATATATCATAGATTCAAAAGATACAGTAAGAGGTGCAGCAAAAAAATTTGGAATAAGCAAAAGTACAGTACACAAAGATGTATCAGAAAGATTAAAAAAAATCAATCCAAGTTTGGCACATGAGGTAAGAAAAGTCTTAGATGAAAATAAGGCAGAAAGACATATAAGAGGAGGGATGGCAACCAAATTAAAATATAGTCATTTACACCAAAACAAAGTGTAAAATGAAATCCGAGAAACATGTAATATTAAAATTAGTTTCTTAATATATAAAAATCACCAATTTACAAAAATCGACATAGAATATAATAGCTTAACTTTTAAGGTGGTATTCATATGGAAAAGATAAAGATTGGTGATATAGTAGGAAGAAAATCATATAATAAAGATATTTTATTTCGCGTAAAAAATATAATAGATACAAAAGCAGGGCAGATTGCTATTTTAATTGGGATTATAGAAAGAGTAGAAGCTGATAGCAAATTAAGTGATTTAGAAAAAGTAAGTGAGGGAAGAATACAAGAAGATTTAAATACAATACAAAAAAGAATACAAGGTAAAATTAGTCAATTAAATAAAATAGAAGAAAATAGGAATAAATATACAATAACAGGAAAGATTTTGCATTTAGATGGAGATAAAAAATATAGTGAAAAATCATATCGATATTATAAAAAATTAGGATTAAATGCGATTGTAAAAAATATACCAGAATATAAGCAACCAAAAGTCGTATATAATCTTTTAAAAATATATCAACCAGACATATTAGTGATAACAGGGCATGATGGAATGATAAAGAAAAATTCAAGATATGATGACTTATATAATTATCGTAATTCAAAATATTTTATAGAAACTGTTAAGGAAGCAAGAAAATATGATAAAGAAACCAACAAGAAATTAGTCATATTTGCAGGTGCTTGTCAAAGCTATTTTGAAGCATTAATTTGTGCAGGAGCTAACTTTGCATCTTCACCAGGAAGAATTTTAATAGATTTTATAGACCCATTAATTGTGGCTGAAAAAATAGCAGTCACAGAGAGATATAAATATATAACGATTGAAGATATAGAAAATGAATTAAGAGATGGAAAACAAGGTGTTAGTGGTATAGGAGCAAACGGAAAAATGTATAAAATTATAAAATGAAACACAACTGTAATACAATTGTAACATAAAAGTAATATTAGAAACAAAAATCAATAAAAGTGCCTAAAATCAAGCTTTCTAAAGTTTTTACAACAATATACTTTTTTTGACATTTTTCCCCTAAAATGCTATAATCAAGCTATCTTAAGGGAGTAGGTGATAGCATGATTTGTAAGAATGACATAGCAAATCTAAAAACTGACATCTTAGAGAAAGTGGGGCAAAAGATAATTGTCAAAGGGTCTTTAGGTAGAAGTAAAGCCTTTGAAAAAGAAGCTACAATAGAAAAAGCATATCCAAATATTTTTGTAGTAAAA
>CASEEU010000019.1 GCA_949287075.1 uncultured Eubacteriales bacterium
AGGTTGGGCTAAAATTCTTGGAGTTGTAACAATGCCAAGTATTTCTACAATATTAAGTGGATATGTATTTGGAACAGCTTCTACATATATGGTATATATGATACCAGCAATATGGGTAGGAAATTTTGCATTAGTATATGCTTATAAATTTATCATGTTAGGAAAAAATAAACATTATTTCTTAGCTGGAGTAGTAGGTGTTGTTGTAAAAGTAGCCATTATATTTGCATTCTTTGGAATTTTAAATGCCTTTGGTGTTTTCCCAGAGAAATTAGTTTCAAACTTACAAACAGCTATGAGTACAACACAATTAATTACAGCTACATTGGGTGTTATTTTATCTTTTATTATTTATAAATTAGAAAAGAATGTCGCATAGGGATCAGATCCTTATGCGACATTTTGTGTCCCATAGAAAAACGATCTCAATGCGACAAAAAAAGAACTAGATTACTGTTATAGGAGAAATCTAGTTCATAAACAAAAAATAATTTGATAAATCGATATATAAATATATGATTTATTACTGGTATTGTAGCAAATAAAAGAAAACAAGTCAATAAAAAAACACAAAAAACAACAAATTTCTATAAAATATTACAAAAGAAATGGATAAAGAAATTTATGAGAAAAAATTCATCTAAAAGCATAAATTTAAAGCATAAGTTTATTGATAAATTTCTAAGTCTTTAAAAGCAGGTCCATATAGATTTTTACCCAAAGCATCATAACGAGAACCGTGACAAGGGCAATCCCAAGTTTTATCAATATCATTCCAGGTAAGTAAACATCCTAAGTGTGTACAAATCGGATTGATGGCATGGATTTGATTTTCTTTATCTCTGTAAATGCCAACCTTTTTTCCATCTAGTTCTATGATATCTCCAGAATTTGGTTTAATCTTTTCTAAAGAAGCATCTGAGGATTTTAATTTATTTAATAATAAAGAATTGGTAGAATCTACAACCATGTTTTTTACTTCATCAAAATTCTTAAATAAACCAAATCTTGTAGAATCAAATAAATAGGCATAAGAATTTTTTCTTTCACAAATTTCATCAACAATTAAATTAGCAGCAACATTAGAAAGTGTCATACCCCATTTTTTAAAACCTGTTCCCACATATACATTTGGTAATAAGCTAGAATATTTACCAATGTATGGGAGTTTATCTAAAGAGATACAATCTTCACTACTCCATTCATATAAAACATCACAATCTGGATAATATTGTTTAGCAAAATTTTTTAATGTATCATAAGGATTTTCTTGAGAATAATTATGACCAGTTTTACTATTACCACTTGCTAATAATAAAATATCTTTTCCATTAAATTTTGCTGTTCTAAAAGAGTAAACAGGAGAAGAAATATTAATATACATATCATTTAATAATTCTTTTTTTGTATCTACAGCAATAATATAGGAAGTGGATTGATATAATTTTGAGAAATAAAAACCAGGAACATTCATAAATGGATAACGTGTTGCCATAATGACATGTTTTGCTTTTATTATTTTGCCATTATCTGTGTAAACCACGTAATTTTTCTTATCTTTTTCGATATCAACTGCAATGGTATTGGTATAAATTTGCCCATTTTTTTCAATAATGGTTTTCGATAATCCTAAAATATATTTTAGAGGATTAAATTTTGCTTGATTTTTAAAACATAAAGCACTTTCTACTTCAAATGGTAAAGAAATATTTTTTATTAATTCTGCAGGATAATCTAAACTTTCCAAAACTTTTTGTTCTTTTTTTAATAAATCTATTTCTTCTTTTTTGCTAGTATAAACATAACTATTTTGTATTTCAAAATCACAATCAATCTGTTCTTTATTAATAATACTTTCAATATTTTTAATAGCTTTTTCATTGACTTCTAAATAATCTTTTGCAAAATGCATATCATAAGAAGTGTTCAAATAAGAATAAAATAGACCATGTTGACTGGTAATTTTACCAGTTGTAAAACTAGTTGTACCTGCCAAATTATTTTTATCAATTAAAACAACTTTAAAACCTAAGTGACTTAGATAATATCCACAAGTCATTCCGAAAATACCAGCTCCAATAATGCAAATATCAGCTTCTAAATTTTTATCTAATGCTTCAAAATTTGAGGTTCCTTTTACAGAATCTATCCATAAAGAATTCATAAAAATCTACCTTTCTTAATATAGTATCCTATAGTTCAGTGTCCAATTCCTCGAAAATATAATATATATCTCTTCGAAGAATTGGACACTGTGTAATTATAGTATAACCATTTTTTTGGAATAAATTATAAAAATAGTGGAAAAATGAATAATATAATGATATACTGTGAAACAGAAATAAGAATATATAGGAGGGATAAATATGAGTGAAGAACTAAAGGAAAAACTTTTTGACAAAAAAGAAAATGGATGGGTTTCTATAAGCGAAGAAGAAAAGCAAAATATTTTTAATTTCTCAAAAGGATATATGGATTTCTTAAATCAAGCGAAAACAGAGAGAGAATTTGTAAAAATGGCAAGAAGGCTTGCAGACCAAAATGGTTATAAAGATATCATGGAATTTGAAACTTTAAAGCCAGGAGACAAAATATATTTTGTTAATAGAAATAAAAGTATGTATTTAGCTGTTATCGGAACAGAAAGTATTGAAAAAGGATTACATATTATTGGTTCACATGTAGATTCACCAAGATTAGATTTAAAACCAAATCCTTTGTATGAAGATAAAGAAATGGCATATTTTAATACACACTATTATGGTGGAATTAAGAAATATCAATGGACAACAATTCCACTTAGTGTTCATGGTACAATTGTAAAAGCAAATGGGGAAGCAATTGATATTTGTATTGGAGAAGATGAAAACGATCCAATCTTTACGATTACAGATTTATTACCACATCTAGCACAAGACCAAATGGAGAAAAAATTAAAAAATGGAATTGATGGAGAAGATTTAAATCTTTTAATTGGAAGTATTCCTTATGGAGATAAAGGAAAAGACCAAGTAAAATTAAATATTTTAAATATATTAAACCAAAAATATGGTATCACAGAAGCAGATTTGACAAGTTCAGAAATCGAATTGGTACCAGCTTTCAGAGCTAGAAGTTTAGGTTTTGATGAAAGTATGGTAGCAGCATATGGTCAAGATGATAAAGTATGTGCTTATACATCACTTGTTGCTATGATGGAATTAGAAAATGTAAAAAATACAGCTGTATGCATTTTATCTGATAAAGAAGAAATTGGAAGTATGGGAAATACAGGTATGGAGTCACATATGTTTGATTTCTTTATCTCAGAAATATTAAATAAATTAGGTGTCAATAAACCAAATCTATTAGATAAAGTATTTTGTTTTTCAAAAATGTTATCTTCAGATGTAGATGCAGGTTTTGATCCAATTTATGCTTCTGTATCAGATGCAACAAATGCAGGATATTTAGGAAAAGGAATTAGTTTGAATAAATATACAGGAGCTAGAGGAAAATCAGGAGCTTCAGATGCAAACGCAGAATATGTAGCATGGGTAAGAAATATATTAGAGAAAAATGAGATTCAATATCAAATTGCAGAACTTGGAAGAGTAGATGTTGGCGGTGGAGGTACAATTGCCTATATTATTGCCAATAAAGGAGCAGATGTTATTGATTGTGGTGTTCCAGTATTATCAATGCATGCACCTTATGAAGTAACAAGTAAATATGATGTTTATTCTGCATATAAGACATATAAAGCATTTTGGAATGCATAAATTGAAAAACAGCCAACCATCTTCATTGATGGTTGGCTGTTTACGTTTATATCAAAATAGCACATCACATTGTTGACTTGTAAATACATTAATCTTTATTAAAATTCGCTAATAAATCAATCATATTATCAACAAAATTAAGTTTTTCTTCTGAAAGTTGATTTAATTTTTCAGAAATTTCAATTTGTTTCATAATATTTGGATTTGACATAAGTTCTTTAAAGATAGTATTAGGAGTAATACCTAAAATATTCATATAGTTAATTAAGGTTTGTGTTTTAATTCCACTATAACCGTTTTCAATTCTAGATATATATTTTAAAGAAATTCCTAATTTTTCTGCCATAACCTCTTGTGTATATCCATTTTTTACTCTGAAATCTTTTAATATTTTTCCGAATATTTTATCAATATCACTTTTTGAGATAGAATTCATTTTATTCCTCCATAATTCAAAAGTATTACTATAAGTATAACAAGCTGAGAGCTAACATAAAACATAGTAATAATATAAGAAAAAAATCACAAAAATATTCTAAAAAATCTTAAAAAACTTGAAAAATAAAACTACTAGTGATAATATTTACTTAAACGCAATGTATAACTAAAAGTTATATATTGCTAAATAAAATATGGAGAAATAATTAGAAATGATAAAAAATGAAGAATATATAGATTATTTAAAAAAAGTAATATCTTGTGTTAATAATGGAGATTATTATTCTATAAAAGAATTGTCGGTGCTAAAATTAGATGCATTGAATGAAGAAACTGTAACAATGAAAAGAAAATTACATAAGTTTGTAGAAAATCATATTTATAAAAAAGAATTAAATAATTTAAAAGGACAAGAATTCCTGTATATTGTTAATTTATATAAAGAATATTTATTAAACGAAATAAAAGAAAACAAAGAAGTTAAAAAAATTGCTTCTATTGAAGAATTTATACAGGAAATACAATAAGTATAAAATTACATATAGAGAATATATGTAATTTTTAAAATAGAAAAATTATCGAAAAACAATAAAAAAATATTGACAAATAATAAATATACAGATAAAATAATAGCCATAGGAGGGAAGCTTATGAGTTTAATTTTTATTTGTGGAATCATTCTTAGTATCTTACAATCTATATTATTTTGGGAAAAAGAACCAGGAATTTCTGTAATGCTATTTGTTATTTCTTTTTTAGTAGGATTCATATTTTTGATGTATAAACATAAAAAAATAGAAAACAAAAAAGCGTTAATATTAGTAATTCCAATTACTTTATTAAGTGCTACTTATTTTATATATCACAATACATTGTTTCAAACGATTAATGTACTGATGATTGTACTTCTAACAATCATTATGTGTATATATACAACTAAGGCACATGTAAAAATACAAGGATTCTTAGTGAAAGGAATTGAATTGTTAGCAGGAACTTTTGAAAGTATTAGTGATGTAATAGACAATTTGAAAAATAAATTTAAGAAAAAGAAAGATATCGAAAATGAGAAATCTGAAAAACTAAAACAAGGACTAAAATCATTTGTATATGCGATTCCAGTGATTTTGGTTGTACTTGTATTATTAATGTCAGCAGATAGTGTATTTGCAAACATATTTGTAAATATATTTGGTGAATTCAAAAATATATTTATGGCAGAAAATTTTGTGATGTTTTGTTTAAGAATTTGTATTATCATGATATTTTTCTTTACTTTTTCAGGATTTTTTGTCAATATTCTAAAAACAGATACGATGTTTAATAGTGAAACTGAGGAAAAGATAACGGAAGTTCATATAGAGAAAATGACAATAAATATGATATTAACCATTTTAAATATATTTTATTTGATTTTTAGTATCATACAATTTACAAGTTTATTTTCTAATATGAATACAAATAATTTGGATTATGCAACATATGCAAGGCAAGGATTTTTCCAACTAATGATGATATCTTTTATTAATATTGTTATGATTATACTTGCAAAAGTAAATAAAGGAGATACAAGTGATTATACAAAAGCAATGTCTATTTTAACATTGTTATTTACAGTTGTTATTCTACTATCTGCATTTTTTAGAATGAATTTATATGAAAAAGCATATGGATACACTTATTTAAGATTATTTGTTTACTACATTTTAGCAACAGAATTCATTTTGATTTTACCAATAGGGTTATGGATATTGGATAAAAAGATAGATATATTAAAATGGACAATAGGAATTGTAACCATTATGTATCTTATATTGAATTTTTCAAATATTGAATCCACAATTGCGAAACGAAATGTGGACAGATACTTTGAAAATCAGGAAGAAAATGAAATTGATTTAGAGTATTTGTTTCATCATACAGGAACAGGTGCCATTGGACAAATGAAACGATTATTAAATGCAAAAGATGAAACAGTAGTAAAAAAAGTAAAAGAATATTTACTTCAAGAAAAAGAAGAATTACAAAATACAGAAACAAATTGGCAAGAAACCAATTTATCTGAAATAAAAGCAAAAGAAGAACTTATGAATATCAAATAGGGGGAATTTGTTATGAAAATTTTAGGAAAGAAAAGTTTATCATCAGTTGTTATGGTATTTTTATGTGTATTGTTAGTACTTTGTATTATTGCAATAATTGCAGGAGGTATATTTGTGCTAAGTAATTTATCATTTTTTACAAAAGATTTATTAAGTATAACCTATATTTTGATTTACTTATCATCTATACCTGCATTGGTTATGATTATTACATTTCTACAAATATTTAATACTTTAAAACAGGAAAATCCATTTGAAAAGAAAAATATAAAAAGATTAGAAACTAGTTATATAGCTTCTATTGTGATAGGGGTTATATATGCCATAAATGTACTATTGGTTTATTTAGGTGTTGGAATTATACAAGAAAGATTTTTCATTATATATCCATTAGCAAATGTAGCAATATCTATTATATTTTTAATATTTGGAATTGGTATTGTTGTACTAAAAGAAATTTATAGAAAAGCAATTGAATATAAAGATGAAAATGATTTAACCATATAAAGGAGGGAAAGATATGTCAATTGTTGTAAATTTAGATGTTATGTTAGCAAAAAGAAAAATGAGTTCACAGGAATTAGCCGAAAAAATAGGCATTACACAAGCAAATCTTTCCATATTAAAAACAAATAAAGGAAAAGCCATTCGATTTTCTACATTAGATGCCATTTGCAAAGCATTGAATTGTACACCTGGAGATATTTTAGAATATAGGAAAGATTAGAAGAAAGGAAAGTGAGTAAGCTGGAAATACAAAAACCCAATGTATTAAAAATAGAAGAAATAGCAGATTTAAGGAAAGAAATTGTAGAAAATTCTGAAAAATATGAAATACGAGAAAAACGATTTAAAGATGTAGAAGAGGAAAAGATTGAAGCAGAAAAGTATGAATTTAGAAATTGTTTATTTGAATCTTGTAAAATCATACAATCCAATTTTGAAAATGCTTATTTTTCTGATGTTATATTTCAAAATTGTGATTTTTCCAATTCGAATTTTAGCAAAGCTGGATTTAATCGAGTAGAATTTATTAATTGCAAGTTAACGGGTTGTGAGTGGATAGAAGCAGATATTTTTAATATTTATATAAAAGAATCTCATTTTGCATATGTAAATTTTTCAGAAGCAAATTTTAGAAATGTAAAAATGGAAAATACGAATTTACAAAGTAGCAGTATAAATGAAGTTTCATGGAAAAATATTGTATTTTTAGAATGTGATCTCACTAAATCTGAATTGATCAGAACCAAATTAAAAGGGATTGATTTTTCTACATGTGAATTAAATGGTATTACTGTAAATATAGCAGACTTAAATGGTGCAATTGTCAATGAATTTCAAGCATTGGAATTATCAAAATTATTAGGATTAAAAATTAAATAAAAATATAATATATATACCTTCCGGGAATTGGACATTGAACAATAAGCAAGAATTTGTATATTTATAAAAAAGCGGTAAATTTTGGTAGTAATTTACTGCTTTTTGTGGTATAATATATATGTGTGTTAAAAATAGAGATATCTAAGGAGGAAACATGAATCGAGAAGAAAAATTTGAATTTGATATAGCAAATTTAAAACAAGACTTAGCTATAGAAGATATGCATGTTACAGAAGAAGATGTAGCATTATTAAGAAGATATTTTGACAATGAAATCACAATGCCTGAGATGATTGATATCATAAAGAAAACAACCATGTAAGGAGAATGTCTTATGAGTGATTTATATGAAGCTAGAAATTCAATATATTGCTATAAAGATAGTGATGTATTAGTGAATAAGTTTGATATACATGATAATAAAAAATTAGAAGAAATCGAAAGAAAGATTGTTTTAGCAAAATTATATGAATTAAGACAAAATCATCAGATAGGAAATTTTGACATTGCCCATTTTGTTGGAATTCATAAATTTCTTTTTGAGGACATTTATCCATTTGCAGGACTCTTCAGAAATGAAAATATTGCAAAGGGAAATTTTAGTTTTGCTGAATGGGAATATATAGAAGATGAATTGAAAAAATTATTAGACCAATTAAAAGAAGAAAATTATCTACAAAATTTAGATAGAAATACATTTATCAAAAGATTGTCTTATTATATGGCAGAATTAAATGTATTACATCCTTTTAGGGAGGGAAATGGAAGAACAATTAGAGAATTTATAAGGCAACTGGCATATAAGAATGGATATGTTTTAAATTTGAAAAATATTAACCCAAAAGAAATGCTACATGCTTGTATTCGTTCTGTGGTAGATACTACACAATTAGAAACTATCATATCTGAATGTTTAGAAAAAGAAGAATAGAAAAGATTATTTTTATTTATCATAGGAGGTTTTCATGGATTTTTTAAATTTAGCAAAGAAAAGATATTCTTGTAGGTCTTTTTTAAAAAAGAAAGTGGAAAAAGAAAAAATTGAAAAAATATTAGAAGCAGGGAGAGTGGCTCCAACAGCTGTTAACTTTCAACCACAAAGAATTCTAGTTTTGGATGATGAAGAAAAACTTTCAAGATTGAATGAGTGTACGAAATATGGTTGGGGAGCACCAATAGTTATGGTTATCTGTTATGATAAAACGATTTCTTGGAAAAGACAATATGATAATAAAGATGAGGGAATCGTTGATGCAAGTATTGTGGCAACACATATGATGCTTGAAATTCAAGATTTAGGACTGGGAACTACATGGATTGGTTCATTTGATCCTGAAAAAGTAAGAGAAATTTATAAAATTCCAGAAAATCTTGAAATTATTTCTTTAATGCCAGTTGGATATCCAGCGGAAGATGCAAAACCAAGTAGTTCACATGAAAAAAGAAATTCGATGGAAGAAATGGTTTGTTGGAATGAATTTTAAAATAATAATAAATAGATTGAAGGGAAGAATACAGATGTCATTTATAAAAGCAAAAGAATATTTAGAAAAATATGGATTAGAAAATAGAATTATGGAATTTCCAGTTTCTTCAGCAACAGTAGAAGAAGCAGCAAAAGCTGTAAATTGTAAAGAAGAGGAAATTGCCAAAACCTTATCTTTTATTGTAGAAGATAAACCAATCTTAATTGTGGTTGCAGGAGACAAAAAAATAGACAATGCTAAATACAAAGCAGAATTCCATACGAAGGCAAAAATGATTCCATTTGAAGAGGTTGAAACATTAGTAGGACATGAGGTTGGAGGTGTTTGCCCTTTTGGAATTAAAGATGATGTACAAGTGTATTTAGATGATTCATTAAAAAGATTTCCTGTTATTTATCCTGCTTGCGGAAGTGCGAATAGTGCCATAAAATTAACAATTGAAGAATTGAAAAAAACATCGAATTATGAAAAATGGATAGATGTTTGTAAGGAGTCTTCAAAATAAAGAACATCAGAAATATAATATAGCAATAAAGAGCGCAATCATTTTGCGAAAGGAACCGTAATGAATAGATGTAAAGGAAGAGAATAGAGGCTACATGAAATGTAGTTTTTTTTTTTTTACACTTATTTAGAAATTTATTTGAAAAAATTTGATAGTTATTGTCTTTATTTGTTATAAATGATACAATCAAAGTGAAACAAAAGAAGGAGATTAACTATGAAAAAATTAAATAAATTTTTAATAATATTTTTTATAATCATTCTCATCTTAGGAATAATGATGGTGTTTTTTAATAAAAGTCAAAAAAGTACGACTTTATTAAATGCACCAATTAAGGTTTCTTATAGTTCTAGTACTAGTCAAAATGATAACACTGTGAAAGAAAATTTGACATTATCTCAAGAAAAAACGACTGAAGCCATGAATAATAATTCCAAAGTTTTACAAGAGATTATCGATGAAGTTTCTAATTCTGGCGGGGGAACAATACAATTGCCAGCAGGAACATATTATTTTGCACCAACTGGAACATATATAGAACAGTTAGAAACAGGTGGGTCAGAGAAGAAAGCGTATTATGCAATTGAATGCAAAAGTAATGTTAAACTTGTAGGAGCAGGTACAAATGAAAATGATATTAATTCATGTACCATTCTTAAACCATACGGGGAAAATTTAGATGTTTCTCTTACAATGTTTCAGTATATAAATGCAGATCAACCAAAAAAATATATAGAAAATGCGGATTTTGAAGGATTTATAATAAATGCAGATGAAACCTCAAAGGATCCAAATAGTGGATATGTATATCGTGCTCAAGGTAAAGGGTTTGCTTTTTCTCCATTCAAAGATTGTGATTGGAATAATGTAGTTGTTAAAAATACAGATGGTACAGGATTTGGAATGGATTTACCAATAAATTGTACGATTACGAATTGTGTTGCAATCGGATGTGGAAAAGCAGCCACAGAAAATGATGTAGGAGCATCAGGATTTGGAATAGGTACAGGATATAGTGAAAATGAATCAATGAAAATTTCTAATTGTACTGCAATAGGAAATAGAAAATTTGGATTTTTCTTTGAACATCAAGGCAGATTTGTTTCTGTTGTAAAATCAAAAACAGCAAAAGGTTTTATTGTTACAGATTGTGTAGCAAAAGGAAATATGTATAATTTCGGCGGTGAAAAAGCAAATGATGTCATTTATGAAAGATGTGTATCAGAAAATAGTACGAATGATGATCCAAATCCTTTAGGAAATGGGAATACACAAGCATTTTATTTTGGGATGAACTCAAGAAAAATCTATTTAGAAGGAAGTAAAGTTGAACAAAAATATGATAATATAACAGATGATTCTGAATTTTATTATGATCCAGTTTATTGGGCAGCTAATCATTCAATTATTGATATTGGTGAAAAAAAATCTGAATATAATGCAATAGAAGATTGTCCAAAAGCTGAAGCTATAGTAATGTTGTGGAGGCTTGCAGGTAGACCAGGTGAAGTATTAATAGGCGCAGAACATGTTAATACAGGGTATGATGATGTATCTTATAATGATTGGTATGCTGATGCCGTTGCTTGGGCATATAATGCAGGAATAGTAGATGGAGGAACACTTAATCCATCAGAAGGTTGTCCAAGAGCACATTTTATAATAATGCTTTGGAGATATGCAGGAAGTCCTATTGTTAGCACAGGAAATAATTATACAGATGTTTCTGAAGGTGACTTCTTTGAAGATGCTGTAAATTGGGCTATAAGTGAACAAATAATAATACCACAAGAAACAGAATATAAACCAGCAGAGGTTTGTTCAAGAGCGGAAATTTTAACTTTATTATATAGATATAATTTATCAAATCCACAAAAAACAGTTATATATGATTATTGGCAAAATGGTGGATATGATGCTGATAAAGTTTATGATTTTAAAAAGAAAAATGAAAATATAGATTTAACTGTAAAGGCTCAAAAAGAAGGATATGAATTTGTAGGATGGTCAACAAATAAAAATGATACAGAGGCAAAGACATCTTTAACAATGCAATCAGAGGGAATAGACTTATATGCTATATATAAAAGAAGTGTAGAATTAACATACAATGCAAACGAAGGAGAAGGAGAGCCAGCAGCAAGTATAGGAACAATGTATAATTCTGAAACGAGTATAGACATAACAATAAGTGACACGAAACCAACAAGAGAAGGATATATATTTAAAGGATGGACAGATGAAGAAGAATCAACAGAAGTTAAATATGAGCCAGGAGAGACATATGAATTTAGTGATAGTAAAACATTGTATGCAGTATGGGAAAACAACAATTATACATTAACAATAAATCCAAATGGAGGAGAATGGAACAATAGTACAGAAGTTGCACAAATTACAGGGAACAATGGAACAGTAGTAGACATACCAAATCCAGTAGCACCAATAGGATATACAGTAACATTTGAAGGAAATGGAGGAGAAACATCAAAGAAAGAAGAAACATCAAGAAAAGAATTTGTAAACTGGGAAGAAGAAGGAGAAGGAACTCTAAATGGAACAACATATACATTTGGAGAAGGTTCAGGAACGATAACAGCAAAATATAGAGAAGGAAGTATAGAATTACCAGAAGCAGAAAGAGAAGGATATCAATTTGTAGGATGGTATACAGAAGAAAGTGAAGGAACTAAAAGAGGAAACGCAGGAGAAAGCTATACACCAACAGAAGAAGAAACATTATATGCGCATTGGGAAGCAAATAAATACACAATAAAATTTGACGGAAATGGGGCAACAAGTGGAAATATGTCAGATTTAGAAATGACATATGGCCAAGAGGAGAGCTTGCCAACAAATGAATATCAAAAGACAGGATATACATTTAAAGGATGGAGCGAAGATAAAGACGCGACAGAGGCTCAATATGTAGAAGGAGCGAATGTAAATAATTTAACAACAGAGAATGGAGAAATTATCACATTATATGCAATATGGGAAAAGAATATAACAATAATATATAATGCAAACGAAGGAGAAGGAGAACCAGCAGCAAGTACAGGAACAATGTATAATTCTGCAACTAGTGTAACCATAACAATAAGTGACACGAAACCAACAAGAGAAGGATATACGTTTAAAGGATGGACAGATGAAGAAGAGTCAACAGAAGTTAAATATAATTCAGGAGAAACATACGAATTTAGTGATAGTAAAATGTTATATGCAGTGTGGGAAGCAAATAAATATACAATAAGATTTGACGGAAACGGAGCAACAAGTGGAATTATGTCAGAATTAGAAATGACATATGGCCAAGAGAAGAGCTTACCAACAAATGCATATCAAAAAACAGGATATACATTTAAAGGATGGAATGAAGATAAAGAAGCGACAGAAGCCCAATATGCAGAAGGAGAAAGTGTAAATAATTTAACAATAGAAAATGGAGAAACTATCACGTTATACGCAATATGGGAAGCAAATAAATATACAATAAGATTTGATGGAAATGGAGCAACAGGTGGAAATATGTCAGATTTAGAAATGACATATGGACAAGAAAAGAATTTACCAACAAATACATATCAAAAAACAGGGTATACATTTAAAGGATGGAGCGAAGATAAAGACGCAACAGAGGCTCAATATGCAGAAGGAGAAAATGTAAATAATTTAACAATAGAAAGTGGAGAAATTATCACGTTATATGCAATATGGGAAAAGAGCATAACAATAACATATAATGCAAACGAAGGAAAAGGAGAGCCAACAGCAAGCACAGGAATAATGTATAATTCCGAAACAAGCGTAGAAATAACAATAAGTGATACAAAACCAACAAGAGAAGGGTATACATTTAAAGGATGGACAGATGAAGAAGAGTCAACAGAAGTTAAGTATAATCCAGGAGAAACATACGAATTTAGTGATAGTAAAATGTTGTATGCAGTATGGGAAAAGAATAATTATACATTAACAATAAATCCAAATGGAGGAGAATGGAACAATAGTACAGAAGTTGTACAAATTACAGGAAACAATGGAACAGTAGTAGACATAGCAAATCCAGTAGCACCAATAGGATATACAGTAACATTTGAAGGAAATGGAGGAGAAGCTAAAAAGAAAGAAGAAACATCAAGGAAAGAATTCATAAGCTGGGAAGAAGAAGGAGAAGGAACATTAAGTGGAACAACATATACATTTGGAGAAGGTTCAGGAACGATAACAGCAAAATATAGAGAAGGAAGTATAGAATTACCAGAAGCAGAGAGAGAAGGATATCAATTTGTAGGGTGGTATACAGAAGAAAGTGAAGGAACCAAAAGAGGAAATGCAGGAGAAAGTTATACACCAACAGAAGAAGAGACATTATATGCACATTGGGAAGTAAATAAATATACAATAAAATTTGATGGAAATGGAGCAACAAGTGGAAGTATGTCAGATCTAGGAATGACATATGGCCAAGAAAAGAATTTACCAACAAATGCATATCAAAAGACAGGATATACATTTAAAGGATGGAGCGAAGATAAAGACGCAACAGAGGCTCAATATGCAGAAGGAGCGAATGTAAACAATTTAACAATAGAAAGTGGAGAAATTATCACGTTATATGCAATATGGGAAAAGAGCATAACAATAACATATAACGCAAACGAAGGAGAAGGAGAGCCAACAGCAAGTACAGGAACAATGTATAATTCTGAAACTAGCGTAAACATAATAATAAGTGATACAAAACCAACAAGAGAAGGATATACATTTAAAGGATGGACAGATGAAGAAGAGTCAACAGAAGTTAAATATAATCCAGGAGAGACATATGAATTTAGTGATAGTAAAACATTATATGCAATATGGGAAAAGAACAGTTATACATTAACGATAAATCCAAATGGAGGAGAATGGAACAATAGTACAGAAGTTGCACAAATTACAGGAAACAATGGAACAGTAGTAGACATACAAAATCCAGTAGCACCAACAGGATATACAGTAACATTTGAAGGAAATGGAGGAGAAGCTGAAAAGAAAGAAGAAACATCAAGAAAAGAATTTGTAAACTGGGAAGAAGAAGGAGACGGAACATTAAGTGGAACAACATATACATTTGGAGAAGGTTCAGGAACAATAACAGCAAAATATAGAGAAGGAAGTATAGAATTACCAGGAGCAGAAAGAGAAGGATATCAATTTGTAGGATGGTATACAGAAGAAAGTGAAGGAACCAAAAGAGGAAATGCAGGAGAAAGCTATACACCAACAGAAGAAGAGACATTATATGCACATTGGGAAGCAAATAAATATACAATAAAATTTGATGGAAATGGAGCAACAAGTGGAAGTATGTCAGATCTAGAAATGACATATGGACAAGAGAAGAGCTTGCCAACAAATGAATATCAAAAGACAGGATATACATTTAAAGGATGGAATGAAGATAAAGAAGCAACAGAGGCTCAATATGCAGAAGGAGAAAATGTAAATAATTTAACAACAGAGAATGGAGAATTTATCACGTTATATGCAGTATGGGAAAAGAATGAAATAGATTCATCTCATATGGTAACTTATAATTATTGGGAAAATGGTGGATTTGATACAGACAAAGAACAAGAAGAGAAAAAATCAGGAGAAAATATTGATTTAAGTGTTGAAGCAAAAAAAGAAGGATATGAATTTGTAGGCTGGTCAACAGACAAAGATTCTAAGGTAGGATTAAACACCTTAATAATGGAAGATGAAGATATTACGCTATATGCAATCTTTAAGAAAGATTTAAAACTAACCTTTATTGATTATAAAGACACAGAACAGAACAAAACAGAAAAAGATATAACAATATATAATAATGAAAAAGGGCAAACTACAGCACCATTTATAAATGAATATTCTGATTGGATCATAAGATATTGGACAACAGGTAATTTACCAAATTCTGAAGAGGCAATAGGAACAGGTGAATTAATTACAAATATAGAAGATAGTCAAACATATTATGCAAGATATACGAAGGAAATAGCAATAAACTTTGATTTAAATGAAGGAGAAGGAATTGCACCAGAAACAATAAAAGGAAATATAGAAGTAAATAGTAATAATATTAGCAAAGTAGAAGAAATGACAATAATAATCCCTAATGCTGAAATTTCACGAGAAGGATTTAGTTTTGTAGGGTGGATGACAAAAAAAGATGAATCTGGAGTAGATTATGAAATAGAAAAAGAAGCTTCATTTGATGAAAGTATTACACTTTATGCAAGATGGATGAAAAATAGTGAACCTTCAATAGATAATGTGTTACCAATCTTGGAGATAGAATATTCACCAAGTAATGAATGGACTAATCAGGATATCAAATTAAATATAAGTACAAAAGATGAGGATTCAGGAATAGAAAAAGTAACGTTAAATAATGAAGTGATTTTTGATGAAGATGGTTCAGTAGAATATATTATTAAACAAAACGGAATGTACAATATAGAAGCGACAGATATGGCAGGAAATACGATAAGAAAAACCATTACGATATCAAATATAGATAAAAATTCACCTGAGATTTCTAATATAGAGCAAGTAGAGAATTCTAATACAGGTGCGATTGAAATAAATGTTATATCTACAGATAATGAATCAGGAATCAATAGAATTGAATATAGTTATGATAATGAAACATGGAATGATTGTTTAGACGAAACTATTCAAAAAGATTTTAGTGTAGTAAATTATGTGTATAAGGTAGGAGAATCAACAATTACAATTAATTGGAGAGGAAAAGAGGATAAAACAATATATTTTAGAGCAGTAGATGAAGCAGGGAATATAGGCGAAGAAGATTCAATAGTAATAGATACTGAGGAAAACAAAAATGACAATGAACCTCCAATAGGTGAGAATACAGTTATAAATAATAATACTGATGATACAAATAATCAAGATGATGGTAGATCAAATAAAATCCTACCATATGTAGGAATAAAAAGTTCAATTTTTATTGTTCCTATTCTGATATTAGTAATCAGTGCAGTAGTTTTTATAAAAAAATATAAAGATCTTAAGGATGTAAAATAGTATTCAAAAAATTATATAAATAAAAAATGATAATTACAAAGGCAAAATACAGAAGATAAAAGTCTTCTGTATTTTGCTTTATTATGGTGAGCCAGGAGGGGTTCGAACCCCCGACCCCAGGCTTAGAAGGCCTGTGCTCTATCCAACTGAGCTACTGACCCATATCTAAATAACAATAAATATAATAGCACAAATGTGGAGTGGTGTCAATGATTTTAAGACAAAAAAACAAAAATTTATTAAATATTAAAAATCAGACCAATGATACCAAAAATAATAAACAAACTATTAGAGATGGTTTCTATGATATTTTGATGAAATCTCATACTTAAAAGTTTTCCAAAGATAATGGCAAGTAAATTACTGCAAACCATTCCTAAAATAGAGCCAATAATTAAAGAAACTTTATATTCTGGATATTGAATACCAAGACCAATTGAAGAAAGAAATGTTTTATCACCCAATTCTCCAATAAATATACAAAAAGCAATGATAAACATATAATTTATTTTTAAAGTACACAATTTAGAAATGAGACTGGTTTTATGATTTTCTTTATTAGCAGAGGATTTATTTTTCATAGAGACAAATCCAAGGATTCCAAAAATAATAAAAGAAAAATATGTAAATACATTTAAATAATAAGAAACATATTCGTTATGAATAGCACCTAGGCGACTACCAAAAAGAATGGCCAGTCCATGACTGAGAAATGTCCCTAGGGAAATACCTAATAGGATGTGTTTTATTTTACTTTTGGCAGAAAAAGATAAAACCATAATTTGAGTTTTATCTCCTAATTCAGCAAAAAAGATAATCGTGAAAGATAGTAATAAAGGATATAAATCATTCATAATTCAACCTCATTTCCTAACTAATTCATATGTAAAGTAAAAAGATTTTATGAAAAGATAATAGAAAAATTATGTATTAAATTTTGCAAATACAAGGATCCCTAAGTAAATAATGTGAAAATTTTGTGAAATTCTTTACATTGAGAAAGATAAATGATAATATTGTCATGATATTAATAAAATTAAAGGAGGAATTTTTGTGATAGAGGTAAAAAATGTTACAAAAAAGTATGGAAAAGCTATAGCCGTAGAAGATATAAGTTTTACCATTAATGAGGGAGAAATTGTAGGTTTACTTGGCCCTAATGGTGCTGGAAAAAGTACAACAATGAATATCTTAACTGGTTATATAGAACAAACAGCTGGAGAGGTGACAATTGAAGGGTATAATACGTTAAAAAAACCAAAAAAAGCAAAAAAGCAAATTGGATATATGCCAGAGGGAGTACCTCTTTATACAGATTTAACAGTAAAAGAATTTGTAACATATATGGCAGAATTAAAACAAGTAAATAAGAAAGAAAGAAAAGAAAAAGTACAAAAAGTAATTGAACAAACAGGGTTAAAAGAAGTAGAAAATAAATTAACTAGAAATTTGTCAAGAGGATATAAACAAAGAGTTAGTATGGCAGGTGCTTTGGTTGGAGAACCTAAAATATTGATATTAGATGAACCAACAGTAGGATTAGATCCTAAACAAATCACAGAAATTAGAAACTTAATCAAAGAACTTGGAAAAACGCATACGGTTATATTAAGTTCTCATATCTTATCAGAAGTTAGTCAAATTTGTAATAAAGTTATTATTATAAATAAAGGTAAAATTGTGGCAATTGATACACCAGAAAATCTTGAAAATAAAGTAAGTCAAAATAATTGTATTTATGTTACAGTTGAAGATACAGAAAATAAGATAGAAAGTATGAAAGAAAAAATAAAAGAAATAAAAAATATTGAATTAGTTCAAGAAAATGAAGATAAAACAAAACAATATTTAATCGAAGCAGATAAGGATGTAGATTTAAGGAAAAAGATTTTTTCTGAATTTGCAAAAGAAAATATAACCATATTTGAAATGAAAAAAGCAGATACGACATTAGAAGATGCGTTTATAAAATTAATAGAAGGGGGAAATAAATAATGTGGGCAATTATAAAAAAAGAGTTTAAATCTTATTTCTTTTCACCAGTAGGATATGTATTTATTGGATTATTTTTAATTATGTTTAGTATATTTTTCTATACAGATGTATTTGATTATCAAAGTGTAAATTTTGAATATATATTTTATTCAGGTGCAACTATTTTAACATTTATTATACCAATTCTTACTATGAGAACATTAGCAGAAGAAAGAAAGTCAGGGACAGAGCAATTATTATTAACATCACCTGTTAGTATTACAAAAATTGTATTGGCAAAATTTATATCAGCAACATTAATTGTCATCATTACTGAGCTTTGTACATTTTTATATTTTGGAATATTAGCATATTTCGGTACACCACATATAACAACAGCATTAGTTACTTTATTAGGATTTCTATTACTTGCTATGAGTTATATATCATTTGGCTTATTGGCTTCAAGTATAACGGAAAATCAAATTATTGCAGGAGTTATTACAATAGCATTTTTCATATTTTTATGGTTTTTACCAAATTTCAGTGATGTGTTTGCAGATTTTTCATTAATCAATCTATTTGCTAAATTCCCTAATGGACAAATTGATATTGCAGATACAGTGATATATATAACATTTATCATTACTTGCTTATTATTGACGATAATAGTAATGCAAAGAAGAAAAAGTGTAAGATAGGAGGTTAGTAAAGTTGAAGAGTGAAGAAGAAAAAATAAAAAAAGACAAAATAGAAAATGAGAAACCAGAAAAAATAAAAAAAGAAAAGAAGTCTAAAGAAGAAAAGAAACAGGCAAAAGAAGAAAAAAAGAAAATGAAAGCAGAAAAGAAAAAAGCTAAAAAAGAAAAAAAAGAAGCTAATAAATTTGTACAAACAATGAAAAGAAAATGGCTAATTGATGGAAGTAGAACATTATCATTGGTATTGTTAATATTGGCTGCATTTTTGGGAATTAATACAGGAATGAAAGTTTTAGACTTAACACCAATTGATTTAACACAAGAAAAATTATATACATTGACAGATGAAAGTAAAGAAAGAGTAAAAGATATTGATAAAGATGTTCACATATATTTTGTTGGTTATACAGATGATAATGCAGATTTAACACTTGCAAAACAATATAAAGATGCAAACGAAAAAATTGTTGCAGAGGCAGTAGATGCAGAAAGTAGACCAGACTTAGTAGAAAAATATGGTATAGAAGATACTGGGTCATCAGGAATTATCGTAGAATGTGGAGATCGTTCAAAAGTATTAACTGCAACAGATTTAGTAACTTATGACGCTACAACATATGAAACAATTAGTATTGCAGAAGAAAAAATAACAAGTGCTATTATATCTGTTACAACAGACGATATTCCAAAAGTATATTTCTTAGAAGGATACAGTAGTTTTACATTAGATTATAATTTATATTATTTAAATGTATATTTACAAAATGAGATTACAGAAGTAGATACATTAAATATGATATCAGAAGGAAAAGTACCAGATGATTGTGATACATTAGTTATTACTTCACCATCACAAGATTTTAATGATGAAACAAAAACAGCAATTATTGATTATATTAATCGTGGTGGTAATATCTTGTGGTTAAATGCAAAAATACTAAATGCAGTAGATTTACCAAATGTTAATGAAATATTAGCCTTATACGGAGTAAATCCATTTGAAGTGGGGGCTATTAGAGAGACAGATTCATCAAGAATGGTAGCAAATTCACCAGATTTAATTATTCCAAATTTAGGATCTTCAAAAATAACAGAAGATTTATATAGTAATGGTGTCATTTTTGCTAACCCAACAAAAATTAATATTAATACAGATGGATTAGAAGATTTGAAAGTTGTAGAGACAGATTTAGCAACAACAAGTGAAAGTGCATATTTTAGAACAGACTTTAATAATAGTTCAGCAACTGCTGCAGAAGGAGAAGAAACAGGTTCTTTCCTAGTTGGTGCAGAATTAGAAAAAACAATAACAGAAGCAAATGAAGAATCAGGAACAGCAGCAGTGACATCTACATTAATTATTTACGGAGAGAATTATTTCATCTCAGATTATCCATTTACACAAGATTCTCAATATTCAGCAATACAAGTATCATCATATAATAAGGATTTAGTGTTAAATTCATTAGCATATTTGTCAGATAGAGAAGAAGATATTACAGCAAGAAAGAGTACAGGAACAGTAACATATACAGCAACAGAACAACAAGATACGATTGTAAAAATTATTATATTTACAATACCAGTTCTTATCATTTTGGCAGGATTAATTGTATGGCAAAAGAGAAGAAGAAAAAAATAATAAATAAAAGAAAAGATTGCTAAAATAAATTTTAGCAATCTTTTTAAATTTATAAAAAACATAAAAATGAGATATTTTATAAAACCCCTTTTATTTCAATTAATTGAATAAATAAAAAAGATCTTCATAAAATAGTATGAAATAGTTAATGAGAAGTAAGAGGGAGAAAAATGAAAAAAATTTTAAAATCAGTGTTTGTCATTATAGGAACATTAATAGGAGCAGGTTTTGCATCTGGACAAGAAATTTATATATTTTTCTATCAATATGGGATAAGTGGTATATGGGGAATTATTATTTCTAGTATATTATTAGGATTTGTTACATATAAGGTACTACATATTAGTAAAGAAAATAAAATAGCAAATTATAAAAATTTTTTAAAAAGATTTATAAAGAATGAAAAACAGCTAGAAATTTTTAATATGATTATGAATATATTTATTTTAATTACGTTTTACATTATGATAGCTGGATTTGGAGCGTATTTTGAACAACAATTTGGAATATATTCTTTAATGGGAAGTATTATATTAGCACTGATTTGTTATTTTGTATTTCTAAAAGATGTATCAGGACTAATTAAAGTAAGTCAATACATTGTTCCTTTATTAATAGGAAGTTTATTGGTAATTGGAATTTCTGCAATAGATTTCAAAAATATATTAGGAATATCTGCTTATGTATCAGAAAACACTAGTTGGAAATGGATTTTAGATAGTATATTATATGGTAGTTATAATACCATATTATTAATTCCCGTGTTAATTGCTCTGAAAAATTTGACAAATAAGAAAAAGGATCAGTATATTGTAGCTATATTAACAGGTGTTTTAGTAATTGTTTTATCATTCATTATATTTTTAATATTAACGAAAATAGATGTAAATATAAAGAATTTAGAAATGCCTGCAGTATATGTTGTCTCAAAAATTTTACCAGTATTTGAATATATATATGGATTTATTATTTTAAGTTCTATTTTGACAACAAGTATTTCTTTAGGAACGAGCCTTCTAGAAAATGTAGCTAATAATAAGAAAAAATACAAACATTATGCAATTCTAATTTGTGTAAGTGCTGTTTTAGTTTCTAATATTGGTTTTTCAAATTTAGTAAATTTATTATATCCAATATTTGGATATATAGGATTAATCCAAATCATAAAAATAGCAATACAAAAAAATAAATTATAAAGGAAGGAGAAAATCGTACAAAAAACAAGCGTTAGCTTGCTTTTTTAAATTTAGTATAGTAGAATATCATTAACAAAAGATAAGGAGAAAGATAATGAGAGATTATTGGGAAGAATCAGAAACAAAAAATAAAAAAATAAATGCAAAGAAAATTATTTTATCCATTGTGATTTCTATTCTTGTTGTTGCAGTAATCGTTATTGTCGCTTTATATATTACAAATAATGAGTTTAGAAATTGGATTGATATAGAGATATTTAGGAAAGAAATTTCACAAGACAAGGTAACAACCATTGAATTAGATGAAAGTGATTCTCCAAATGTATATGCATTTAATAAATATATAGGAATATTAAGCAAAAACAAATTGGCTTTATATGGTTCAAGTGGAGAAGAAGAGACAAATTTAGAAGTGAAAATTACCAATCCATTATTTGATTCTGCAAATCGATTTTTAGCCATAGGAGAGTCTAATGGACAAAAAATTTATGTCATCGAGGATAAAAAAGTGGCATGGGAAAGCGAAGTAGAAGGTAACATTTCTAAAGTATATGTCAATAAAAATGGATATGTAGCAGTAATTATGACTGGTATGAGCTATAAAAGTGGAGTACAAGTATTTGATCCAGAGGGAAATTCTCTATTTATTTCATTTTTATCATCAACAGTAGCAATGGATATATCTATTTCAAATGATAATAAATATTTAGCAATTGCTGAGGTGGATACATCAGGAACCATTATCCAATCAAATGTAAGAATTATCTCTATTGAAAAAGCCAGAATAGATCCAAGTAACTCTGTCGAAAGTAATTATAAAAGTGAGCAAAATAAATTAATTGTAAATATCGATTATCAAGATAAAGACAGAATTGTATGTATGTATACAGATACGATTAATATAATAGAAAATAATCAAGAATCTGTTGCATTTGACAATAAAGACAAAAAAATAATAGCACAATCTATTGATTTAAAAAATTATTTTGCAACGATTCAAGAAGAATCATCAGGAATCTTTTCAGCAAATTCTGTGATTAATATAGTTAATGTAGAAAATAAAAGTACTCAAAATTACACAGTAGAAACATCAATAAAAGAAATGTATGCAAAAGGAGATATTATTGCACTAAATCTCGGAACAGAAGTTGAGTTTATTAATACAGCAGGTTGGCTTGTAAAAAGATATATAGCAAGTCAAGAAGTATCAAAGGTTACAATATCAGATAGTATAGCCGGAATTATTTATAGAGATAAAGTAGAAATTATTAATTTATAAGGAGAAATTTTATGAATATTGTTGTAGATTTAATTATTGTTGCCATTATTTTATTATCCACTTTTTTAGCTTATAAAAAAGGCATAATTACATTAGCGATACAATTAGTAGCTGTTGTTATTGCTATTGTATTAACATTAATATTATATAAACCAGTTTCAAACGTGATTATTAATGTAACAGGAATTGATGAAACGATTCAAAACGCAATTTTAGAAGAAGCAAATGACATTATGACAAATGGTGAAGAAGGTTCAAACCAAGTAGTAGAAAGCATACAAAATAATATGTTGCCAGAAACAGCAAGAACAATCTCTATTAATATTATAGAGGGAGCCGTTATATTAATTTTATATATTGTTATAAGAATTATATTACGATTTGTTACGGCATTAGCAAATTTAGTTTCAAAATTACCAATATTAAACCAATTAAATCAATTAGGCGGTATTATTTATGGGATTTTAAGAGGTGTATTAATTGTTTATATAATATTATTACTTGTAAATCTAAGTGGAGAAATAGAACCACAAAATCAAGTATATACAGCTGTTGAAGGATCTTATATTGGTAAAGTGATGAATGAAAATAATATTTTGGATATACTATTTACAGAAGTAAGTGAAAATAAATAATAAAAAAATCAAAAAGATAAAGACAAATTCTTAAAATTTGTCTTTATTTGTTGATTTTTGATAAGATATTTGCTATACTGATTACATGATTTTTTAGGAGTGGATTATAAGTGAATAATGATAAAATGAACAAAAGACAAAAAATAGATAATAATAGAAATAAAAATAAAAACCCAAATCAAAAAATAAAACAAAAATCAAAGAAAAAAATGAAAATGTGGAAAAAAATATTATTAATTATATTATTAATTCTGTTAATTGCTGGAGGAGTATTTGCATACAAAGTATATAGGAATGGGGGAGGCCTATCTGGTATGCTAGCAACAGTGGTTGGACATGATGAAAATACGAGAAAGAGCTTAGGAGAATTTCAAGTATTACTAATGGGAGTTAGTACTGATCAAGAAGGTGTAGCTCTAACAGATACGATAATTGCAGCTTCATATAACCCAAATACACAAAAAGCATCATTATTATCAATTCCTAGAGACTCTTTCACAGGAAAGAATACCAAAAGAGCAGTAGCATCTGATAAGATAAATGCAATCTATAATATGACTAGAGATCCAATGGAAACAGTAGAAGCTGTAAATGAATTAACAGGATTAGATTTACAATATTATGCAATTGTACAAACAGAAGCATTAATAGAATTAGTAGATGCGATTGGACCAATTGAATATTATGTTCCTACAACAATGAATTATGATGATACATCACAGGATTTACATATTCATTTTGAAGAAGGACTTCAACAAATTGATGGTCCAGCAGCAGAAGAACTATTAAGATTTAGAAAAAATAATGATGGAACAAGTTTCCCATCAGAATATGGTGATAATGATATAGGAAGAATGAGAAATCAAAGAGAATTCATTACAGCAGTTGTTGAACAAACTGTAAAATTAGAAAATATAACCAAATTAGGTGCTATATTAGATATTGCCAGCAGAAATCTAATAACAAATCTGAATTTTGATGTATTAAAAGACTATTTACCATATGCTGTAGAATTTAGTACAGAAAATTTACAAACGGGATCATTACCAGGAAGTGTACCAGATATAAGTCAAACCAATAATGTTAGTATATTTGTAGTAGATAAAGAAGAAACAGAACAATTGGTAAAAGAATTATTTTTCCCAGAAAGATTGCTAGAAGAGGAATCAACAGATGGAAATACAACAGGTAACACAAGTGCAACATCTAGTACTTCAACAAATTCAGATATAGAAATAGAAGTATTAAACGGAACAAGTGATGGTAAGATACTTCAAGAAGTTGTTAGCAAATTGACAGAAAAAGGATATAATGTTACAAGAACAGGTGTAAACGAAACAAATTCGGTCAGCAAAACAATCATAGCGAATAAAAAAGATGTGTCATCTACAATCATGAATGATATAAAAACAACAATAGGTACAGGAACGATTTCTGACAAGAGTGGAGGAAGTTCTAGTAAAGTAGATGTAACTATTATTATCGGAAAAGATTACAATCAATAGAAGGTAAATAAAATAAGGGGCAGACAAGTTTAACTTGTCTGCCTTTAAAATATATTTTCTTGATTATGTTTCTTTTTAGTTGTAAAAAATATTGTGAAAGTAATGATAACTGCAACAAACAATCCAGCAATTTGCAAAATGAGTTGAAGCAATTGAGAGCTTTCAACATTATGTGTGGCAACAATATCAGATTCATAAGAAATACCATCAATTGTATAAATTGCTTTTCCAAGGACATCTCCCTCTGCAATAGGAGCAGAAATATCATCATTTAACTGTATTTCAGGAATGTAATTTGTTTCAAGGTCAGAATTATTGACTAAAGCATGGATACTATTTACAAAGGCTAAATCCAATAACTTTGTAGAAAGAGTAGCATTTGTGACTTCAATGGATGTAATGATATCACCAGGATTTGCAATATTTTTTAAAGAAAAATGATTAAATCCATATTCATATAAAGTGATACTATCTATGAATCTTGAAGATATGCCATCAGATGAAAGTGTTCCACCCAAAATAACACAAGTAAGTTCAATATCATTTCTATAGGCACAAGAAACTAAACATCTTCCAGCCTCTGTGGTAAAACCAGTTTTTCCTACAGTCACATAGCTATAATAATTAGGACTGTCAGGAAGAACTAATTGATTAGTAGAAGTATAAGATCTCACACCTGATTTGTTTGTGGCAGGAATAGAGCAAGATACACTACCAGCAATTCTTCTAAAATCATCATTTTGAATACAATATTGCATAATTTTAGCTAAATCATATGCTGTCGTATAATGATTATCTTCTTGTAAGCCATATGGATTTGTGAAATGTGTATCGGTTAATTCTAGTTCATTAACTTTTGTATTCATCATAGAAACAAAACTTTCTATAGAACCACCAACATATTCAGCTAATACATTTGCTGCATCATTTGCAGAATGAACTAATAGCATCTCTAGAAGTTGTTCTACAGTAAATTGTTCTTCACCTTGAATTTCAGCAGTTACATAACCTTCAGGAATATGCATAAGTGCATCATAACTTGCTGTTACAGTTTCATCGAGTTCGCAATTTTCTAATACCAAAATAGCTGTCATAATTTTTGTAGTACTTGCTGGAAACATTCTTTCACTTGCATTTTTATCATATAATATTCTATTTGTTTTATTATCTATTAGAATGGCCGCTCCAGAAGTGATTTCTGGTGTATTTGTATCATTATCTGTTGCATAAACAATCTTTAAATTTGTAAATAACACCGTTATTATCAAAAAAAACAGTATAAAAATTTTTCTAACATGTATTTTCATTTTATAAACTCCTAATAATGAATTTATTTATTATAGTATTCCAATAGTAATACTATATAGCATTTTGTCGAATTTTGCAATCCATTTTTATTGAATAAGAGAAATTTTCCTATTTACTAAAAACGAAATTATTTTATACCGAATATATGTATATTTGGTGAACAAAAAAGAAATTTCATATAAATTGTAGGGTTATAGAAAAATCTAGCTAAAAATTGAAAAATATTAAGGAGGGAAGAGAGATATATATTCATTATATATCAAATCATTATGATGTATGAATTTAATAAAAAACAAAAAGTAATAATTGTCATAATTGGGTCAATGATTATCATTGCCTTTTTATACTATATCTATACAAAAGAAGATAATATGGTCATATCAACAGAAGAAACTGCAGAAAAAAATTTGGTAGGAAATACAGTTGAAAATTTAGAAGAAAATGAAGAAACAACAAAAGAGAATACGAATAAGATAATTGTGCATGTGTCAGGCGCAGTAAACAAAGAAGGTATTGTTGAGTTAGAAGAAAATAGTAGGATATCAGATGCAATTAGCAAAGCAGAAGGACTAAAAGAAAATGCAGATACCAAAAAGATTAATTTAGCCTACAAATTAGAAGATGGAATGAAAATATATATACCAACAATAGAAGAGAGTATGAATCAGAATGAACAAAATCAAAACGAAAGCCAAAGCCTAATGGATCAGACCTCACAATATATAACATCATCAAGTGAAATTATTCAAGATGGACAAACCAATGGGACAAGTGAAACTAAAACGAATGAAAAAATAAATATTAACACAGCAACACAAACAGAATTAGAAACATTACCAGGAATCGGTCCTTCCACTTCATTAAAAATAGTGAATTACAGAAAAGAAAATGGGAAATTTAAAACCATAGAAGACATAAAAGAAGTTAGTGGTATTGGAGAGGTGAAATACGAAAATATCAAAGATTTAATTTGTGTGGAATAATTGACGGTCGCTTAAGTGATATTTAAAACAATAAATATATATTGATAGGTAGGCAATAAGCCAGAATGTTCATAAATTTTTTTAAAACTACTTGACAATAAAATAAAACCATAGTAGAATGTTAGCGTAAACTAACAAGGAGGAAGGATATGAAACTAACTAATTCTCAAGAAGAATATCTAAAAACAATATATATACTAGAAAAAAGTAGTGGAAAAATCAGAGTAACAGACATAGCTAAAAAACTAAAAATCACAAAACCAAGTGTTAATAGAGCTATAAAAAATTTAAGAGACTTAGACTTGGTGGAATATGAAGTATATGGAGACATCAATCTAACATATCAAGGAGAAGAAAAAGCAAAAGAGATAATAAAAAAACATGACATAATAAAAATGTTCTTAGTAGATATCTTAGATGTAGATGAAAAAGATGCAGAAGAAGAAGCAAAATCTATGAAACATGCAATGTCACCAGACACTACGAAAAAACTAGAAAAATATATCAGCAAAATAATGGATTTAGGAGACTTAGACTGTGACTATGATGAAAATAATCCCAAATGCCAAAGCTGTATAAAAGTAACTATAAAAAATAGATTAAATAAAAAGAAAAAAATATAGAACTTTAAAATACACAAAGTAAAAATTAAAATAATAGTAAAAAGATAATAACAAAAAGCAGAAAAATAAAACAGGAGGTAAACATGATATTAGAATTAGAAAATATATGTTTTGAAAGAGACAACAAAAAAATATTAAATAATATTAATTTAAAAATAGATTTAGGAAAATTCGTTGCTATTACAGGACCAAACGGATCAGGAAAATCAACATTAGTAAAAATGATAATGGGAATTGAAAAACCAGATTCAGGAAAAATTATATTTGATGGAAAAGATATCACCAATATGGAAATCAATGAAAGAGCAAAATTGGGAATTAGTTTCGGATTTCAACAACCAGTGAAATTTAAAGGAATCACAGTGTATGACTTACTAAAAATAGCAGCACATAAAAAAATAACCAAAAAAGAAGCTTGTGATGCACTAGTAAAAGTTGGTTTATGTGCAAAAGAATATGTAGATAGAGAAGTAAATGGATCTCTATCAGGAGGAGAATTAAAAAGAATCGAAATTGCAACAGTAGCATTAAGACAAACAAAGTTAACCATATTTGACGAACCAGAAGCAGGAATTGACTTATGGAGTTTTAACAATTTAATAGATGTATTCCAAACAATGAGTGAAATCACAAAAGGGACAACCATTATCATATCACATCAAGAGCGAATATTAGAAATAGCTGATGAAATCGTATTAATGAAATCAGGAAAAATACAAAAAATCGGAACAAGTGAAGAAATATTAAATGAAGAAGTAAAAGGAAAAGGTTGTTGTAAAATAAAGAAAGAATGTGAAAATAAAAAATAGAGTTGTAAGCAATTTACAAATTAAAAATATAATCATGCAGAAAGAAGGGAAGATAGAAAACATGGAGTCAAAAAGATTGAATCAAATAGATGAACAACTTTTAGGTGAAGTATCAAACTTAGAAAATATCACCAAAGGTGCATACAATATTAGAAAAAACGGAAAAGGTGTAGAAAGACAAGTAACAGAAAACGTGAATATTGTCACCAAAAAAGACGTATCAGGAATAGATATATATGTAAAAGAAAATACAAAATTTGAATTTATCCATATACCAGTTATCATTACAGAAAGTGGATTAAAAGACTTAGTATATAATGATTTTCATATTGGAAAAAATGCCAATGTCATTATAGTAGCAGGATGCGGAATTCATAATGATCATCACAAAGATTCAGAACATGATGGAATTCATAGATTCTATTTAGAAGAGGGAGCAAAAGTAAGATACATAGAAAAACATTATGGAGAAGGAAATGGAGAAGGAAAAAGAATCCTAAATCCAGTAACAGAAGTATACTTAAAAGCAGGAAGTAGCCTAGAAATGGAAAGTGTACAAATTAAAGGGGTTACTTCAACTATTAGAGAAACAAAAGGAGTTTTAGAAAAGGATACCAACTTTGTCGTAACAGAAAAAATCATGACAGATGGAAAACAATATGCCAAAACGATATTTGATGTTCAATTAAACGGAGAAAACTCAAGTACACATGTTACCTCTAGATCTGTTGCAACAGAAAACTCAAAACAAGAATTTGTTTCTAAAATATACGGAAATGAAAAATGTTTTGCACATAGTGAATGTGATGCAATTATAAAAGATAATGCAATCGTTACAGCAACACCAGAAATCACAGCAAATAACGTAGAAGCAAACTTAATCCATGAAGCAGCCATCGGAAAAATTGCCGGTGAACAATTAACAAAATTAATGACATTAGGATTATCTGAAAAAGAAGCAGAAGAGGAAATCATAAATGGATTTTTGAGATAGATAATATAATTTCATAATAATACATAAAAAATATATGATGTAACAATTAAAAAAGAGAAATATAAAAAATATAAAACTAAAAAAGAAAAAATAGAAAATGAAATGTTAAATAAGAAATAAAGAAACTGATAATACATGCATTATCAGTTTCTTTTGATATATGGAAGATAGAATATCAAATACAGGATTTTTTATTTTATGGGATAGAGTGAGAAATGTGAAATTATGATGAAAAATTATAAAAAATAAAATTTTATGATATAATGAAATAAAAATGGAGTGAAGTACATGAGTAAAAAAGGAAAACATTCCAAAAAAGAAAAAGCCAAACCAAGAATTGATGATAAGAAGATTGATTATAAGATATTAGGAATAGGAATTTCTATATGTGTAATCATTATTATAGGAATAATCATATATAGCCAAATAATGAAAAATGAGCAAGAAGTTGCTGAAAAGACAGAGCAAGAAGTGGCTGAAAAAACGGGAGAACAGAAGGAAGAAGAAAGTATAGAAACAGCAAGTTTAGAAGAATCAGTAGTAGAAGAGACAAATCCTGGAGAAACAGCTGCAGAAGAAACAAATCTAGAAGAAACAGTAGATACAAATGTAGAAAATTTAATAAATCAAATTATGATAGAAAATAATTTAAATGAAAACAACTTTTTCTTTTTCTATTACAATATAGAAGAAAAAAAGTATTATTTCTATAATGAAGATACCTATTTTACAGCAGCAAGCACAATAAAAGTTCCAGTTGCCATGTTATATTATGATAAAATAAATGAAGGAGAATTAAGTTTATCAGACACCCTATTATATAATAGTGATGATTATGAAGAAGGAGATGGAAGTACAGCGGCAGATTATTCCGTAGGAGAAAGAATACCAATTTCTTATTTATTAGAACAAACAATAGTAAATAGTGATAATACAGCATTAAATATTTTAATAAATAACATAGGATACACAAAATGTAAGGAAGAATTAACAAAATATTCAGATGTAGAACTTATAGAAGCGTTTTATGATTCAAATGTCGTAAATGTCTCATATTATTATGATGTATTACAATACTTATATCAAAATGCTGATAAATATAGTGAGCTGATTGAATATATGAAAATATCTTCAAATGGTGGATATTTAAAAGCAAATTTGCCACAATATGAAGTAGCTCATAAATATGGTTCTTATGATGGATATGTACATGATTATGGTATCATTTATGGTCAAAATACATATTTAATTGGCGTATTTACAAAAGGAATTGCAAATGGAAATGATTTGATAGCTGATATAGGAGAGCAAGTTGTTGCGTGTGTAGAAACAGAAAAATCCCAATAAATTTATTTTATTGGGATTTTAGAAATTTTATTCAACTTCTTTTTTCCATAAACCATGTTTATTGCAATAAGCATATAAGCAAGATCCAGAAATGTATGGGAAACGACATTCAGCATTTTGTTCTGGATATAATTTAACCATATATTCTTTATTATCTGCTACTAAAGCTATCCATTCAATAAAGTGTTCTTTTTCCATAACATGATTTACTGTAACAAAAATTTCATCTTCAACTTTTTCATAATTAGGTACATGTTTTTCAACAGCTGCATCTACTGAATTTGGTTTTAAAATTTCCATTGCTTCTCCACAGCAAACAATTCCACATCCTTCACAATTGCAGTCTTCGATGACTTTTACAGTTGCTCCACAAGATTTACATCTTTTTATAATTAATTCGTTTTTCATAATGATCATTCCTTTCTTTTTTAGCTTTTATAATGTTTTGTGATGTAAAAACATTAATTTATATATTTGTCGTTTAGCAAGATTAGTATATCATATTTTCATTAAAAAATATACTGTTTTTAAATTTTATTATTTTTTGTTATTGTTTAGGAATATTTTCTACTTTTGTGAATATAATATATAAAATGATTATATTTCTTTGGTAATTATTGTATTTTTACTAAAAGTGTTGACATTGTGTGTTATAAGTAGTATAATTATTTTTGTAAATTTTATATCGCGGGGTGGAGCAGTTGGCAGCTCGTCGGGCTCATAATCCGAAATAAACACTAACTTGCCAATTCGCTATTAACCGCATTATACCAAAGAAACATTGAAAATTCAATATTTTGCTAGTCCTTTTAAAAAAACTTTTAAGATTATTTAAGTTTAATAAAATTTATTTAAAATTAAATCATAAAGGGACATTAAAGGGACAAAAAAAGCACAATATTTAATTAAACATCGCGGGATGGAGCAGTTGGCAGCTCGCAGGGCTCATAACCCTGAGGTCGGTGGTTCGAGTCCATCTCCCGCAACCACTTTGGAAGTTCTTGCTTAAAGGGATATCCCTTTATTATCCCCCAAAGCATTGATATATAAGGCTTTTACTAGAAATAGTAGAAGTCTTTTTATTATTCTTAAAATTTAAAAAGGAGAAAATTTTTTATGATACAATTTATAATTGGGTTAATTGCAGGGGCTAACATTAGCCTCTTTTTATATGCTTGCATTTTATCAGGTGCAAGAGCAGATAAAAAATTAAAAGAAAAGGAGGTTAATCGTGAATGAAGAAAACAAAGTTAATTATTATTCGGTTATACCGGCTACGGTTAGATATGATAAAAGACTAAAATTCGCTGAAAGATTACTATATGGAGAAATAACAGCTCTTGCTAATTCTAACGGCTTTTGTTATGCAAAAAACAGATATTTTGCCGATTTATATGAAGTTACAACAGGAACAGTCAGTAAATGGATTTCACACCTCCAGGAATTAGGTTATATAAAAGTTGAGATAATAAAAAATGAAAAACAAGAAATAATTTCAAGACATATTTATATTAGCGACATACCCTATATCTCAAAAAAACCATACCCCTATAATTCTTTTGAACCATACCCTATGGTCGAAAAAGACAAATATAATAATATAAATAAAAATATAGATGACTTATTTTATTTAATTATAAATAATAAAAGCAAGATTCCAACAGATTTTTATATGCAATTAGAAAGATTAGAATTTGTTTATACAAATGAAATAATACAAATTATGCAAGAGGAAAATATACAAAAATTAAAAGATATTGTATATACATTATTTTGTATATACCAAAGTAATTTTAAAATGATTATTCCACTAATAGATAGAAATACCTTAGTAAATTTATATATTAGTTGTAAAAATCATAATACAAAAGATTTTTTAAATTACTATCGACAAGCAATAATAAATAAATATACTGAAAGGTCGTGAGAAATGTTAGAAAGTTATATAAACAATTTTGAAAATATTGTTTCATCCACCCTATTTATAGTTTTCAAGATAACTTTGATAATATTAGTTAGTTTACTAATGTTGTCTCTAATCTTACTAGCAATAGGATGTTTAATAAAATCACAAAAGCTAAAATCTAAATTTTTAATTGCTGTACCTAGTTTAATTGTAGGAATTGTCTTTTTATTAGCAATTCCACTTATCTTCGTACACTTTAAAAATATGATTTAATAAATATAGTGCATCTCCTTACAATGTTGCCCTAACACTATATAAGGAGATGATGTTTAAATGAATTTTAAGAAAAGAAAAAAGCAGATTGTTCCTAAATTAAAAGCCATAGGAACTGTGCTTACATTATTTGTTATTAAAACTAATATGGTTTTTGCTGCTGAAGGTGGAACTACTATTGGAACAGCAGAGGTAACACAAGCGACAGATAATATAAAAAGAGTAATTACTTCTATTGCAATGCCACTTGGTGGTGTACTTATATTTGCAAGTGTTGTAGTAGCAGCAATAAAAATGATAGCAAATTCTAATAACCCTCAAAAGCGTGCAGAATCAATCGGTAGTTTAGCTTGGATATGTGGTGGTGGAGTCGTTCTAGGTGCAAGTCTTATAATCGCTGGTATAATAGTAAATATTGCAACAAACAATACTGGTGGATTACTTGGTGGATAGGTGGTGCTTATGAGAGTATTTAAAGTTCCATTTGATATTAAACACGAAGAAAAAATCTTCGGACGGATACCTTAGTTTAAGGCAAGTTGTCTATTTAATGCTAGGTGCTTCAAGTTTGGCTTTACTTGCTACACCACTTCCAATGTTATTAAAAATAATATTTATTTTAATTATTGCAAGTTTCTTTTTATTGTGTACTTTTTTGAAAATTGGAGAACAGACCTTTGATAAGTTCTTTTTTTATGCCTTAAAATATCTATTTCGTAAAAAATACTTTGTATATAAGAGGTGTTTGAAATGGTAATAATGATTATATTTTTAATATTAACTGTACTTTTTGTTATAGGTACTGCCTTCTATTTAAACAATAAAAAGAAAAATGCAAATGCACCAAAACACAGTTTAGATACCAAAGATAAAAATGTAGATAAAAACACTAAAAAAGGTAAAAAACAATTAACTGATATTTTACAAATCAAAATTAAAGACAATATCATCTGTTTAGGTAATAGATATTCAACAGTAATTAGGTTAGGAAACATAGATTATAATATGCTTTCAAACTCTGAACAGGATTCCATTGAAAATGTGCTTATTCAAACAGCACTTGCAATAGATTTCCCTGTCCAGTTTTTTAGTACAACAGAGTTCATAGATACAAGCAAAGTTATATCTTTAATTAAGCAAAATAAAACAAGTAATTCAAAAGTTAGAGAATATAAAGATTATCTAATAGACTACTTACAAAATCTTATGGAAAACAGGACTATTTCTGTTGTAAAGAATTATGCAATTATAAGCTATGATGGTACTTATGATAAAGCAATAGAAGAATTAAATAGAAAGTCATTGTCTTTTACAGGAAATTTATTAAGAGCAAAAATCGTTTGTGAAATATTAGATGAAGATGAAATATATAACCTTATTTATAGAGAATTAAACAAAAATTCTGCTATAAATATTAGCAATTTAAAGGAAGGAGGAAAAAACTTATATGTTGGGAAAAAACAAAAAGCAAAAAGAAATAAACATATTTGATAATATTCCTACAATGGCAGATTTATTACTTCCTGAAACATTGCAAGAAAAGAAAGATTACTTAATATTAGGTTATAACAAATTTACAAGAATTTTTGCAATGACAATATATCCTGAACAGACTTGGGTTAGTTGGCTTGATGACCTATTTCATATAGGAAATATAAATATTTCTGTAAAAATAGAACCTTCAAGTAATGGCAATGTTATTAACCAATTAACCAAAAAACTAGTACAAAGTCAGTCTGAATATGCAACATATTCAAGACAAGGTAATATCTTACATCTTCCAGAGTTGGAAAAGCAAATCGGAGATTTAGAAGATTTAAGGATGCTAATTCAAACAAATCAAGATAAATTATTTTTTGCAACAATATTTATATCTGTAAATGCTGAAAGTTTGGAAGATTTAAACGAAAAGACAAAAATATTAGAAAGTGAATTAAACAAAAAAACTGCTATGATAAGAACTCTAACATTTAGACAAGTGGAAGGACTTAAAACAATACTTCCAACTGGTGAAGTACCTATACCAAATTATGAGCGTAATATGGTTGCAGGTCGGTATTGCTACTTTAATTCCAATATCTAACCCTAATCTTTCACACGATAGAGGTATTTTTATTGGAAGAAATATGTACACAAATGCTCCTGTATATGTTGATACTTTTATTGGTCCACCTACCCTACCTAATCCTCATGTATTTATTTGTGGGACTTCTGGTCGGTGGTAAAAGTGTAGCACTTAAAACATTAACTGCTAGAAACATTGCAACAACAGGTTGTGGTGCTTTTTTTATAGATGTTGAAGGTGAATATACAAATCTAACTAAAATGCTAGGTGGAAAGGTAATTAAAATTGAGCAAGGAAAATCTGCAGGTGTAAATCCATTTGAAATTGAGCCTGATACAAAAGGAAGTATGCAATTTATAAATATACTTGATAAAGTTGCTGAAATAAGAGCATTACTTGCAACAATATGCAGGAATTATGGAAGAACATTAACAGGTGCAGAAAATACTGAAATTGAGGTAGTTGTAAACCAATTATATGCTGAAAAAGGAATTACAAGTGATGTAAATTCCTTGTTTGAGAAAAAAGGTGGAAGGTTAGATAATGGAAAATATGCAATAGGAAGAATACCAAAGAAAATGCCTACTTTATCGGACTTTCAAAGAAAACTAAAAGAAAGAGGTAATTGTAAAGAGTTATCTGATATATTAGTTCCGTTCTTACAAGGAAATTCTTTACGGTATGTTTGACTGTGAAAGTAAAGTTTCATCAAGTGAAGATATTATTTGCTTTGATATGTCCGAAGTCAAGGATGAATTTACTAAACTATATGCAAGTTTTGTTATTCTAACTTGGGTATGGCAAAAATATGTACTAAAAAATAAGGATAAAAAGAAAATTATTGTATGTGATGAAGCGTGGCTATTTTTAAAATACGAAGAATCAGCAAACTTCTTGGTAAATGTAGCAAGGCGTGGTCGTAAATATAATGTTCCTTTATTTATACGGAAGTCAATTTATAGATGAGTTTTTGAACTCAGAAGAACGGAAAAACAATAATAAATATCTGCTCAACTAGGTATATTTTTAAACAAAGTCCTGGTTCTGTTGATGCTGTTGTAGATTTCTTTAATCTATCAGAAGGAACTAAAAACTTTTTAACAGCAGCAAGTCCAGGTCAATGTATTATAAGTTTAAATAATAGTGTTACTGCAATTAAATTTGTAATAACACCGTATGAAGAACAATTTGTATTTACTTAAAAAATAAAGTGCTTTCTATTGCCCTACCTTGAAAAATAGGAGGCAATAACATTTGAAAAAAGTAGTAAGAAGTTTTGTAATTATAATTACTATACTTTTTTTATTATCTCCGCTTTGTTTTGCAGAAACTGATTTCAAAGAACAAATAAAAAGTGAAGATGGATCACTTTTTGAAAAGATAATCGCTGAATGTATTGGAGGTATTGCTCAAACCATATTTGATTTCACAACTCGGCGAAGATGCTAATGTTGGTTTCAAGGACTATGATGAACTAATTTTTAATAATAGACAAGCAGGTGATGCCCTATCTCCATTTACGCAAGAACTTTGGGATAAAACAATGAATTGGTACAAGGTTTTTGCAATAATAAGTGGTTGTTTAATTCTAATTGCAGTATTTATACTTTCATATAAAATTATGAATGCTGGAATGAACACAGCTAAAAAGAATGAAGCAAAAGATAGTTTAATGCGACTATGTTTTGGTGGTGTTGCTATTGCACTTGCTCCACTTTTTATTAGATTTTTATTATATGTAAATAATAGTCTTGTTTATTTATTAGTAACTGCTGCAAATAGTGGTTCTCTTGAATCGTCACTTGGCGACAGTATGCTAACTTCCATAAGGACTGGAAATGCCATTACAACAGCATTGGTTATAGCAATGTTTATATATCTTTTTGTTAAGTTAAATATAAAATTCATTGTAAGGCAATTTACAATTATTATATTTACAATATTTACACCTATTGCTGCGGCTTTATGGATAGTGAATAAAAATGTTACAGCAGCTGCTATTTGGGGAGGACAAATTATAATGAATATTTTTATGCAATTTATATATTGTTTCTTATTCCTTATATATTTAGCATTTCTTCCTTCTGGTGGTGGTTGGGCTGTAAGTCTTATATGGGCTATGATGATATTACCACTTGCTGACGCACTTCAAAATTGTTTACAAAACTTAACTTCAAGAATTGCAGGTGTAGATAATGAACAAATGACAAACAGAGTAATTGGTATGGGTGCAATGGCAGGGTTTGGCTTGATGGCATTAAAAGAACAATTTAAAACACCAACGACTGGAAATAATAATAGTGGCAACACAAATGGAGACAATTCTGGTGGAGGTTTAAAAGGATTAGTAACAAGAGCAAAAGAAGTTATAAATCCTACAATGAATTTAAGTGCAGAAAAAGACTACAACGGAAATGTAAACCCTATTAGAGATGTTGTACCAAAAGAAAAAAATACAGTAAATATCCCTAAATCTAATGGAGAAAATAAGGATAGTCTAAGTAAAGGAAGTAAGGCAAAATCTGTTGCAGGAAATATTGTAAAAGGTGGAGCTAAAGCAACAACTGCATATCTTGGAATGGGTGCAAAAATGGCGGAAGGAAAATTCGATAGTTATTCTCGAAACAACCATACACAAAGAAAAAATAATTTCCAAAATACAGAGTATGTGAATAAGTTAGCAAATGACAGGGAAATATCACAAAGGCAAGGTGATAACAATGAGCATAAAGGATAAAGCTAAAAATAAAGCAAAAGACAAAATAAAAAAACAAGCAAAAAAGATAGCATTTAAAGTTTTAAAGCCATTTTTACCATTTATTTTAATTATTGGACTTTTGTTTTTTGCAATTTGCACAATTATTGATGCAATTTTTGTGCAAGAAGTTCAAACAGACTCATCTGATTTACCGCCTGAACAAGCAGAGATTAGGCAACTTTGTATAACAAAATCTGAATATCTTAACACTTGTCATAACTACATTGGCTCTGAACTAACAAATAATTTATTAGATGCAAATAATAGAGAAAATGATAAGTTAGTAGAATGGTCTCATTTATACGCAATAATGGCTTTTCATAATATGAGCGATAATAGAGATATTAACGAAAGTTTATTAAATGAAGTAGCAAGTAGTTTTGAAAGTACATTTAGGTATGAAAAAGATACTGTAACAATAGAAACAACTACAAAAGATAAAGACGGAAAAGAAACTACAAGTAAAAGAGAAGAAACTCATTATATACTTGTAGAAAGCGATTCTATAATAGGACACTATAAATACAATTATGAAACAAAGACAGTAGAAAATGGAGATACTAAAACAACTGGTAAAGTATTTACAAATGAAGAATTAATAGGAGAAAAATACGAAAGATTAAGGAAATATTTAAAAGAAAAATTAAGGATAAGCGAAGATGACCTTGATACAGATGTGCAAGTAATTATACAAGCATCAAATGGTTATTATGAAGGCGAAGAAACAACAGTGTGGCTACAAGGTAATTCTTCCAATAGTACAATAATTAGTGATGGCTCTGGGCTAGTTCCTAAGCGGAATGTTCACTTGGCCAATACCAGGATATACAAATATCACTTCACATTTTGGTATGAGAACTCATCCAATAACTGGTGTATATAAATTACATAGTGGTACAGATGTAGGAGCTCCTATTCGGTGCTAATTTTGTTGCTATGGCAGATGGTACAGTTATAAAAGCAGCTTATAATAATGCTTATGGCAATATGGTTATGATAGACCATCGGTGATGGAATAGTTACTTTATATGCACATGGCTCAGAAATATTAGTTAAAACAAATCAAACTGTAAAACAAGGAGAACCAGTTTTAAAAGTAGGTTCAACAGGTTATTCAACAGGACCTCACGCACATTTTGAAGTTCGTATCAATGGTAATTTTGCAAATCCTGAGGACTATTTTGAATAAAAGGAGGCAATAAATGTGGTATTAATTTTTACTGATAATGAGCAGTTAGATAGAGATTTAAGTAAAAAAATAGAAGATAGTAGAATTGTCTATTATCCTGATTATGTGCTAGAAGAAAAGCAAGCAACTACTCTAATTGCTACATTACAACCAAATAAATACAATTTCAAAGATTTTATGTTTAAAGTCAGAGAAAAGAATATACAAGTTATTTTAATTTTGGAAAATGACAAGGTAAAAGAATTAAAAGATGCTCTTATGTTAGGAATTTATGATTTAATATTTGATCCTTTTGACTTGGAAGATGTTTGCAAAAAGATAAAAAATCCTACCCCATTTTCCGAAATTTCAAAATATATAAAAGATATTATGGGACTAGAAACAAGCTAGTTCTATTTTATTGCAAAATTTGAGGAAAGGAGGTTAAACAGTTGAAGGACAAAACAAAAAAGGTTACAAAAATTGTAGTTATTGTTTTAAGTATTGTAATATTACTAGGGCTAACTATTTTTGGAATATATAAATACATAGAATATAGACATATTCAAGATAATATCAATAGCATTTCTGATATATATAACAATGAAAATAGAGATGATATTATTACAGATTATATAAATGATAATTCACAAAAAATAGCTGGGACACCTATTGAATCAGAAACAGAAAAAGGAAAATACTTAAATGCAATAGGAACACTTGAAATACCTTCAATCAATTTTAAAGATATTGTAATTGAAGGTACAACCCATCAGTCATTAGCACAAGGTATAGGTCTTTTTGAACATAGTAATATTTTGCAAGGTAATGTATGCTTAGCAGGACACAATACAAGTAGATTTTTGGTTAATCTAAAAAATGTAAAAGAAGGAGATATAATCAAATATTCTTCTTGTTTAGGAAATAAAGAATATACCATAACTACTATCAAGCAAATAGATGAAAATGACTGGTCCATGTTAGAAGAAACAGAAGATAACAGAATAACAATCATAACTTGTGTTCATAAAAAACCATCTCTAAGGCTTTGCGTTCAAGGGATAGAACAAAAATAAATTTCCATTTTTTCAGCGTTCACTTTTTTTAAGAATGATGCTATTCTTAAATAGAGGTGATGTTTTATGAGTAAGAAAAAGTTATTTATTATAGTTGGTCTAGTAATTTTTTTAGTAGTTCTGTTGTCTGCAATTTATTTTTTGAATAATAATAAAAAAATCTCTAATATAGATTTTAAAGATAATACTATTAATGAAGTTGCATCGACTAATACTATTGATAATACTAATACAATGGAAATTGAAAAACAAGAAAATCAAGTTACAAATGTTATTCAAGAAGAAACACAAGAAAGTAAAGAAAATACGGAAGATAATATATTGCAAAAAACAAACGACAAACAAAGTGCAAGTACAAAGGATATTAGTTCAAAAAATAGTTCTAATAATCATAATACAAAAGAAACAAATCAAGATAACAAAGGAAATAATACCAGTCAAAGTACAATATCTAATACAAATTATAATCCTACAACTACGCAGGAAACAGTTCCACCAAAAGTACCTACTACAAAACCTGAAACAACTATAAAAGAAATAACACAAGAAGAATTGACAGATGAAATTGATAAATATAAGGCAGATATAATGGCTATAAAACCAGGTTTTAATTATGTATATGCTAAAAGAGGTTACTCATTTTATCCTTACAGAACAAAAGAAATAGAAATTGGTGTAGGTAATGTAACATTTGGAACTATTTACTATTATGTAGAAGTATTTATTGAAGGAAATCAACAAAAGTTTAGATATTATATCGACTGGGAAGGTAAATAATCGTTTAAAAATAGGTTTTTTATAGCCTATTTTTTTATATGGAAATTTTATAAAGAAAGAAGGTTTTTATATGAGAAATAAACAAGTAACAAAAATATTTAGTGTATTTTCACTTATACTATTATTATTCACAACATTATTTTCTAACTTTTCACGAGTTCAAGCAGTAGAAGTTGGACAAAAGGTTGAAATTGTGAATTTAGGAGAATGTGATAGGAATGTTAAATATAGACAAGATAATGGTGTCTATTCATATATAATAACACATTATGTTGGTTATTATGAAAATGGTGTATTCCACCCTGCTTATTGCTTAGAAGTTTCAAAGCCTGGTGTCGATGATACTTTAAGTTATGATGTAACAGTTCAAGAAGCAATACAAAATGAAGCTGTTTGGAGAGTATTAAAACACGGTTATCCTTATGCTGGAACATTGGGATTAGATAATGAAATGGATGCATTCTTTGCTACTAAGCAAGCCATTTACAGAGTTTTAGATGGTGGAGATGTAGGTCGTTATCAAGGTGCTAATGATAGAGGAAATAGAATTGTAGCAAAAATCCAAGAACTTGTTGATATTGGCCGTAACGGTACAGAAACAAGACAAGACCCTGTTATAAATATCTCAACAGTAAAAAATGCTAGTGTTGA
>CASEEU010000020.1 GCA_949287075.1 uncultured Eubacteriales bacterium
ATTTGTAATAAGTTTTCACCTGTTACTCCTTTTTTATTTGAAGCCATTTCAAAATATTTTCTGAATTGTTTTTCTCCAACTCCATAATATGCTTTTGTTTTTTGTTTTTCTCTTAATTGTGTTCCGTATTCAGAAAGTTTTGCTCTTTTTTGTCCATGTTGTCCTGGTGCATAATTTCTTCTTGTTATACTACATTTATCTGTATAACATCTTGAACCCTTCAAAAATAGTTTCTGACCTTCTCTACGGCAAACACGACACTGTTCGTCTTTATATCTTGCCATTTCTTTTCTCCTTTCTATTAATGTCAGGGGACACTTTGGCATTTTTCTACTAATATTAATGAATGTCCTCTCACTTTGTGAGTTGACTTATTAACATTGCTAAAGCTATCTCCTTTTTATTCTTTAATTATTAGGATACACTTTACCATCATACCATTAACCTTTGGTAAAATGCTCTCCTCTTTCTTATTTTTATTATACTCTTCTTCTTTTTGGTGGTCTACATCCATTATGTGGTATTGGTGTTACGTCTTTTATTGCACTTATTTCTAGACCTGCTGTTTGAAGTGCTCTTATTGCTGCTTCTCTTCCTGAACCTGGTCCTTTAACAAATACTTCTACTGTTTTTAATCCATGTTCCATAGCTGCTTTTGCTGCTGTTTCTGCAACTTGTCCTGCTGCATATGGTGTGCTTTTTCTAGAACCTTTGAATCCTAATTCTCCAGCACTTCCCCATGAAATTGCATTTCCTTGTACGTCTGTAATTGTTACAATTGTATTGTTAAAACTAGAATGAATGTGTGCTTGACCTTTTTCTATATTTTTTCTATTTCTTCTGGCAACTGGTTTTCTAGTTGTTTTATTATTAGCCATTGTTATGAATTCCCTCCTTTATTTAAGTGAAATTTCTCTATTTTTATATAGAATGTAATCTATATTTATTTTGAATTTTTCAATCTTGCCATTCTGATAAATTTAACTAAATGCTCAGATTGATGCTTTTCTTTTTTTGTAAAATTGATGAAAAGTATTAAGATGTGCATTTTTGTTATTTATTGCAAGCCAAAGGTGTACATTTGTACATCGAGGTTTGGAATAAATAGCGAAAATGTGCAGATTGATGCTTTTCATCGATTTTAATCGATTTTAATAATTATTTTTTACTCTTACTAACAAGCTTTCTAGGACCTTTTCTTGTTCTAGCATTCGTTTTTGTTCTTTGTCCTCTTACTGGAAGACCTCTTCTATGTCTTAATCCTCTGTAGCATCCAATTTCTGTTAATCTCTTGATGTTTAATGCTACTTCTCTTCTTAGATCACCTTCAACTTTGTATGATTCGTCAATAACTTTTCTGATGCTATTAACTTCTTCATCTGTTAAATCTTTTACTCTAGTATCTGGATTAATTCCAGCTTTTTCTAAGATTTTTTTAGAACTTGATACACCTATTCCATAGATATATGTTAGTCCTATTTCTACTCTTTTTTCTTTAGGTAAATCTACTCCTGCTATACGAGCCATATGTTTTTGCACCTCCAAAATATTTTTTGTTTTTCTTTGTTATTTTTATCTTTTATTGTTTTGTCTTAATGCCATTTAAAGGTGAAATGCTACTAGTGTTTACCCTAGTCTTTAAATTTTCTTAAGACATATATATAAACACAAATTTGATATGTAAATCATTTCTGATTTCACAGCCGCTATCCAATTTGTGTTATTAGCATGTTTTTAAGACTATCCTTGTCTTTGTTTGTGTTTAGGGTTTTCGCAAATTACTCTAATTTTCCCTTTTCTTTTTATTATCTTACATTTATCGCATATTTTTTTAACTGATGGTCTTACTTTCATTTTTTTGCACCTCCTAAAATAACTTATATATGTATTTGGGTTAATTTTTATCTATTCTTATTTTGCTCTCCAAGTGATTCTACCTCTATTTAAATCATAAGGTGAAAGTTCTACTTTTACCTTGTCCCCTGGTAAAATCTTAATGTAATTCATTCTTAATTTACCAGATATATGAGCTAAAATCTGATGTCCATTTTCTAATTCAACTTTAAATGTCGTATTTGGTAGGGCTTCAACCACTACTCCCTCAACTTCTATAACATCTTCTTTTGACAAATTTTCTCCCTCCTTAAAGAGCTATTTTTACACAAAATTATCCATTGTGTCTAATAACTACTGTATTATACACCATAATTAAAGTATTGTCAATATTTCCGGCTCTTTTTCTGTAATTAAAATTGTATTTTCATAATGTGCTGCTAAACTTCCATCTTCTGTAATAATTGTCCAACCATCATCTAGTTCTAAAATATTAGGTTTTCCTTGAATTACCATAGGTTCTATTGCCAATGTCATACCTGGTTCTAATCTGATTCCTCTACCTGCTTTTCCATAATTTGGTATACCTGGATCTTCATGCATTTCTCGTCCAATTCCATGTCCTTGAAATTCTCTTACTACAGAATATCCTTGTGAATGAACATATTCTCCAATTGCATGACAAACATCTCCAATTCGATTACCTGGTTTTGCATATTGAATTCCCTCAAAAAAGGCTTGTTTGGTAACTTCTACTAATCTTTTTGCTTCTTTAGAAACATTTCCTATCATAAAAGTTCTGGCAGCATCTCCATTAAATCCATTTTTTAATGCGACTGTATCTACACTCACAATATCACCTTCTTTTATCACTTTATGTTTTGACGGAATTCCATGAATGACTTCATCATTGATAGATACACAAAGTGTTGCTGGATATTTAGGAACACCTCTTATTCCTATATCATATCCTTTTTCAGCTGGAATGGCACCTAAACTTCTCATTGTTTTTTCTGCTATTTGGTCTAATTCCCATGTTGTCATCCCAGGTTTTATTTTTTCTTCTAATTCCTTATATGTTAAAGCAACAACCTTGCAAGCTTCTCTCATTAATTCTATTTCTCTTTTTGATTTTATTGTTACCATTTACTGCTCCTTCTTTCTATATAAGATAAAAAACTGACATTATAAAAAATTTTTCTATTTTCCTATAACGGAACACAAAAGTTGATAATATGCTTATCAACTTTTGATTTTATCCTATCGTATTTTAATATATATCAAACTTATATCATACTATTGATTAATTTGATAACATCTTCTGCTACATCTTTTCCCATTCTATTAATAGCCAAACTTACAGTTTCTGTTCTTAATACACCTTTCTTATCATAATACTCTACTAATGGACTTGTTTTTTCTTCATAAATTTCTAATCTTCTATTAATTGCTTCCGGATCAGAATCATCTTCTCTTTGTTTTAATGGTGATCCACATTTATCACAAACACCTTCTACTTTTGGTGGATTTAATTTTGTATTGTATGTTGTTTTACATTCTTGATTTGTACATACTCTTCTTGTCAACATTCTGTCAATTAATTCTTCTCTTGGTGTTACCAAGTTTACAACTAAATCTACTTTGTTTCCACTTTTACTTAATATTTCATCTAATTTTTCAGCTTGTTCAATTGTTCTTGGGAACCCATCTAATATAGCTCCATTTTTTGCATCTTCCCATGTTAATCTATCTTCTACCATTGGTACAGTTACTTCATCTGGTACTAAATCTCCTTTAGAAATGTATTTATCAGCCTCCATACCTAATGGTGTTTTTTCACTAATATTTTTTCTAAAGATATCTCCTGTTGAAATTTGTGGTAATCCTGTTTCTTTACTAATTAAGCCAGCAACTGTTCCTTTTCCAGTTCCTTGTGCTCCTAACATTATTAATATCATATTCAACGCTCTCCTTTATTTGATTTTTTCTACTCAATTATTTTACTACAAAAAAGCGAAAGTTTCAAGGATTTTTTAGCAGTATTTCATACTTTTTCTAAAAAATACAGTTCAGTGTAAAATGCCAAAAAAGGTATATATTATATTTGAAGCGGGTTTCGTGGGGACCGACACGCTACATACTGTTAATCAATCAACGACAGTCCCGTGGGAGTTGATTGATGTACAGTATGTAAAGTGTTGGGATAGCGAAAAATATAATATATACCTTTTTTGGCACTTTACACTGAACTGTAACAAAAAAATAATCGTTCAATCTGGTATTGGGACGATTATTTTTTTTGTTCTATTTTTCTAAGAATCCTTTATAGTGTCTCATTGCTAATAAAGATTCTAGTTGTTGAACAGTTTCTAGAGCAACACCTACAACAATTAAGATTGATGTACCTCCAAATGCAATATTTAAGTTGGTAAATCTTAGTAACATAGGTATGATTGCTATCAATGCTAAGAATAATCCACCAAAAAGTGTTAATTTAGAGATAACAGATGATAAATATTCTGTTGTTGGTTTTCCTGCTCTGATTCCAGGAATAAATCCACCATTTTTCTTAATATTATTTGATACTTCTGCTGGATTAAATGTAGCATACGTATAAAAATACGTAAATCCTAGAATCAATAATAAATATACTAGTGCATTTGCTATAGAATATCCAATTCCTACATTTGATGTTGATGTAGCAATTGAGAAATTATATAGTCCTGCTAAAAATCCAGATTGACTTGCAATATCTGGTACAAATATTTGAATAATCATTGCTGGGAATGTCATAAATGATGAAGCAAAGATTACTGGCATAACCCCCGCCATAGCAAGCTTTAATGGGATATGTGTATTTTGTGCTCCTACCATTTTTCTTCCTACAACTCTTTTTGAATATTGCACAGGTATTCTTCTTTCAGCTTGTTGTACAAATACAACTCCAGCAACTAAGATAATTGCTCCTACTACAATACCAATTGCTAGTAATAATCCTGTTGTACTAAATATTCCATTGGCTACAATAAGATTCCATAGTGTTACGACTCCACCTGGTAATCCTGAAATAATACCAATAAAGATTAATAGTGAAATTCCATTTCCAACACCTTTATTTGTAATTTGGTCTCCAAGCCACATTAATATTGATGTACCTGTTACTAACCCTACTACAACTAAAGCTCCTGTTAAGAATGAATTATCAACAAATATTCCACTTGATTGATATGCAAAATATATACCTATTGACTCTACTAAAGCAAGTACAATCGTTAAGATTTTTGTATATCTATTAATTTTCTTTCTTCCTTCTTCTCCACCTTCTTTAGTTAATTTTTCTAATGAAGGTATAATCATTGCTAACAATTGGATAACAATTGAAGCAGTGATATATGGACTGATTGACATTGCAAAAACAGAAAATCTAGAAAAAGCTCCTCCGGAAATCATATCAATTAATCCTGCAATTCCCTGGGTATTACTCATAGCATCATTTAAAGCAATACTATCTACCCCTGGTACAGTTATATAACACCCTAATCTAAATACAACGATTAGTAATAATGTATATAATAGTCTTTTTCTTACATCAGGTGTTTTTAATGCGTTTTTTAACGTTTTAAACAATTAAACCACCTCTGCCTTTCCGCCTAAAGCTTCAATTTCTTCTTTTGCTTTTGCTGTAAATCTTTTGGCTTTTACATTTAATTTTTTCTCTAATTTTCCTGTTGCTAATATAACGATTCCATCATTAATTTTTCCAATGATTCCTTCTTCTAAAAGTGTTTCAGCTGTAACATCTGTTGCTTTAGATTGATTAAGCATTTTTAATGTTACTTCTGTGTAAGTTTTAGCATGGATATTGGTAAATCCTCTTTTTGGTAATCTTCTATATAATGGTGTTTGACCACCTTCAAA
>CASEEU010000021.1 GCA_949287075.1 uncultured Eubacteriales bacterium
CGAGACTGCTGAAAAAGTATACAAAGATAACTGTAAACTATATCAGTAGTCTTTTTATTCTGGTATAATATATATAAGGAATGATGGTGGTATATTATGCTAAAGATGAGTAATCAATTAGAATTAAATTTTAGTAAGTATTCTGAATTATATGATATAGTAATTAAGCCAGATAATTTTTGGAGACAATTAAATGATATGGTTGATTTTTCATTTGTATATGAAGAATTAAAAGATAAATATTCATCTACAATGGGAAGAACAGCAGAAGATGTTATAAGAATGTTTAAGTATTTATTATTAAAATCTTATTTTAAATTATCAGATAGAGGTTTAGTTGAAAGAACCCAAACTGATTTATTATTTAAATATTTTTTAGGATATGATCCAGAAGAAACTAAGTTAATTAATTCAAGTTTATTAACTGTTTTTCGTCGTGAAAGATTAAAAGATGAAGAAGAAAATTTAATGGATAAACTAATAAATAAAACTGTAGAAATAGCATTAGAAAAAGGATTAATTGAAATAAAGAATAAGATTATAGTTGATTCAACACATACCAATGCTATGTTTCATCATATATCACCAAGAGAAGAATTAATAAAACAAGCAAAGGAACTTCGAAAATCAATCTATAAAATTGATGAGTCTATGCATGATAAAATGCCAAAAAAACGTGAAGCTACAGGATTACTAGAAGACCAAATAGAATATACAAAAGAGTTATTAAACGTAATAAAAGATGACGGGAGATTTACATCACTTCCTGGAATAAAAGAACAAATAGACTATCTAGAAGAGACAATGAATGATACAGAAATAGAATTAGAATATTCAAAAGATCAAGATGCAAAAGTAGGACATAAAACTGCCGATACTTCCTTTTTTGGATACAAAACGCATATAGCTATAACGCCGGAGCGAATAATAACAGCGGCAACTATTACTAGTGGTGAAAAACATGATGGAAAAGAACTTATAAATTTAATAGAAAAAAGTGAAAAAGCTGGAATCAAAATAGAAGCAATTATTGGTGATGGTGCATATTCTGAAAAAGATAATTTAGATTATTGTAAAGAAAATGAAATAAAAAACGTAAGTAAACTAAGTAAATTAGTAACACATGGTAACCGTAAGAATAAGGATGATTTTGAATATAATAAAGATGCAGAAATGTATGTTTGCAAGGCAGGCCATATGGCAATTACAAAAAGAAAAACAGGAAGTAAAAAGAAAAATGAACAAGTAGAGTCATATTTCTTTGACGTGGAAAAATGTAAGCATTGTCCATTTAAAGATGGATGTTATAAAGAAGGATCAAAAACCAAAACTTTTAATGTAAAAATAAAAGATGAAACACATATTGAACATATGGATTATATGAATACAGAAGAATTCAAAGAGTTATATTCAGAAAGATACAAAATAGAAGCCAAAAATGCGGAATTAAAAAACAATTATGGATACGATAAAGCTAATACCTGTGGAAAACTAGGTATTACAATACAAGGGGCAACTACGCTCTTTTTGGTTAATATGAAAAGAATAATTAAATTAAATGAAGAAAAAAATAAAAATATAGAGGGATAATACCAACTATATTTCATTATTTTTATTTAAAATATAAAAAATCAATAAAATAGACATATGCTCTAAATTATTGATTTTATTTTTACTACTTTTTCAGCAGTCTC
>CASEEU010000022.1 GCA_949287075.1 uncultured Eubacteriales bacterium
TAAAGTTCAATTAGTTGGATTTGGATCTTTCGAAGTAAGAAAAAGAGCAGCTAGAAAAGGTAGAAACCCACAAACTAAAGAAGAAATCAAAATACCTGCATCAAAAGCTCCAGTATTCAAAGCTGGTAAAGCATTAAAAGAATTAGTAAACAAAAAATAATGAATAAATAAAGTATATATAAATATATGAATCGATAGTAAAAGCGACATATAAGTGTTATAAAATTACTTATATGTCGCTTTTGTTTATTTTTTATCAACGATAATATGCACATCTCGCAATTGGTCACGTCTAACATTGCTTGGTGCACCCATCATTAAATCTTGAGCTTTACTATTTAGTGGGAATGCAATGACTTCTCTAATAGTATCAGAATCAGATAATAACATAAGCATTCTATCAATTCCAGGTGCAATACCAGCATGTGGAGGAGCACCAAATTGAAAAGCTTTATACAAAGCACCAAATTTATTTTTTACTTCTTCTTCTGTATAGCCTGCCATAGTAAAGGCTTTTAACATGATATCAATATCATGATTTCTAACTGCTCCAGAAGAAAGTTCAATTCCATTACACACAATATCATATTGATAAGCTAAAATATCTAATGGATTTTCATTTTCTAATGCTTCTAAACCACCTTGTGGCATAGAAAATGGGTTATGACTAAAGCTAATTTTTCCATGTTCATCAAGTTCAAAGATTGGAAAATCAATAATCCAACAAAATTTGAAAACATGATTATCAATTAAACCAAGTCTTTTTCCAAGTTCATCTCTAATTTGTCCAGATAAAGTTTCAACAACACCAGGAACTTCAGCAATAAAGAATAAACAATCACCTGGCTTTGAATTAGTTCTTCTACACATTTCTATTCTAGCATCATCAGGTATGAATTTAGCAATCGGCCCTTGGAAACTTCCATCATCTAAAATTCTTAGCCAAGCTAGACCTTTGGCTTTTAAATCTTTTATAGCATAATCTGTCATACCTTCGAAAAAGCTTCTTGGTTCATTTGCTACATCATGTGTAGAAATAATTCTAACAATTTTTCCTTGAAAAGCACGTAAATCAACATGTTCAAAAATGTCTGTAACATCAATGATTTCCAAAGGATTTCTTAAATCAGGTTTATCGGTTCCATATTTTAGCATTGCTTCTTTATAAGGAATTCTTGGAAATGGATATTCTGCAATCTTTTTATCAGAAAACTTTTTAAATGTGTTGTAAATGACAGGTTCTATTGCCTGAAATACATCTTCTTGAGTTGCAAAACTCATTTCCATATCTAATTGATAGAATTCACCAGGAGCTCTATCAGCTCTTGCATCTTCATCTCTAAAACATGGTGCAATTTGAAAATATTTATCAATACCAGAAACCATTAATAATTGTTTAAATTGTTGAGGGGCTTGTGGTAAAGCATAAAATTTTCCAGGATGTAATCTACTGGGAACCAAATAATCTCTAGCACCTTCTGGTGAAGAACTTGTAAGAATTGGAGTTTGTACTTCTAAAAAACCTTGTTCAATCATTTGTGCTCTTAAGAATTGAATCACATTTGCTCTTAATATTAAATTGTTTTTTAATTTGTCATTTCGTAAATCTAAGAATCGATATTGTAATCTTAAATCTTCTCTAATTTCTTGGTTAGTATTGACTTCAAAAGGAAGATTTTGTGTTCTTTTTCCTAAAATTTTAATATCTTCAATTCGAATTTCCACCAAACCAGTTTTTAGTTTAGGATTAATGGTTTCTTCATCACGTTTTTTTACTGTACCATATACTGTAACAGTAGATTCGATGGGAATATGTGAAGCAAAATCCACATCTTCAGCTTTTCCTGATGTTACAACTTGTGTAATTCCATACATATCACGAATATCTAGGAAAACCAAACCTCCTAAATCTCTGATGGTCTGTACCCATCCACTAATTCTAACTTGTTTTCCAACATCTTCTAATGTGATTTCATTACAATTGTGTGTTCTGTACTCATTCATATTTACTCATTCCTTTCTTAAGGTATAAATCCAGTTGGAAAAGAATTATTTTTCAACTGTACCTTCTTTAAATTTGTTAGAGCATAATTTGTATCCGAAAAAGGGTACAAAAAAACGCCCTTTGCAATATTGCAGGGACGAAATAAATCCGCGGTACCACCCAGCTTGAAAACTAAATAAATATATGAATTTATTTAATTTTCCACTTTATTAAAAATTGCTCCAATGTGTTTCGCAAGTTTAGGTTGACCTTAAAGGGCTTTCAGCCGGTGACCCTTATTCTCTAAAAGTAACTTCTAACTGCTTTCATTGTACAAACGCAAATATATTTTAAAATATTATATAATATTTTACACAGTTTATGTGGTTTTGTCAAGAAATATACATAAAATTTGTATATAGCATAACTATTAAAGTTATATGTTTAAGAATTTTCTTTTTTAATATCATTAATAATTGTAGCTGATATAATGAAACTTATAGCAACATTCAAACCTAAAGCAAAACATATCAAACCAATATAATATAAAATAGGGTATGTAAAAAATAACATATATGTAAGAAGAATTATAGATGAAACAATACAAATCAAAAAAGAAAAAGCAAGACCATTCTTCAATATATGTGATATTTTTTTATCTAAATGTTTATAATGATTAATAAAAGACTTAAACATAATTAATCCACCTCAAATCTGATTAATATATATTAATATTAGCATGTTATAAAAGACAAATCAATGGAAATATCATACAAAAAAAGCACATAGAAATATCTCTGATGTGCTTTTTAAATAAAAACTATGCATAATCTTTATTTAGCCTTAAGCCATAGCTGCATTTAATTTTTTTGATAAATTAGATTTTTTTCTAGCTGCAGTGTTTTTTACAATAACACCTTTTGTACAAGCTTGATCTATTTTTTTAGTTGCTTCAGAAAATAGAACTTTAGCTTCTTCTATATTTCCAGCCTCAATTGCTTCTTCAAATTTTCTAACAGCTGATTTATATCCAGATTTTATCATATTATTTCTTAAAGTTTTTTTCTCAATTACTTTAACTCTTTTCTTAGCTGATTTAATATTTGGCATCTATAAGCACCTCCTCTTAGTCAATTATTCATTATAACATCTGATATTCTAACATATTTTTTTATGAAATGCAAGTGAATTTTCTAATTTATTATTGTATTATAAAAAAACTTATGATATATTTTTATATAGAGATAAAAAATGAAGATAGAGGTCTGTCCCTTTCGTTTAGATTTTGAACGATTTGGCACGTCCCTATTGTTCAAAAGGAGGAATGAAGATGATAGCAATTGGTTGTGATCATGGAGGATATAAATTAAAAGAAGAAATCAAAAAATATTTAGATGAGAAAGAAATTAAATATATAGATTATGGTTGTATGAATGAAGAAAGAGTAGATTATCCTAATATCGCAAAAGAAGTCGCACTTTCTGTTCAAAAAGGAAAAGCAGAAAAAGGAATATTAATTTGTCGTTCTGGTTTAGGAATGAGTATTGTAGCTAATAAATTTAAAGGAATTAGAAGTACACCATGTTATAATGAAGAAACTGCTAAATTTTCAAGATTGCACAATGATAGTAATGTATTAGCATTAGGAGCAGATTATGTAAGCGTGAATGAGGCAATTTGTATATTAAGGATGTGGCTTGCAACAGAATTTGAAGGTGGAAGACATATGGAAAGAATTAAAATTATTGAAGAAATTGAAAATGAAAATATGAAATAATATGGAGGAATGAATATGTGGGGAGATATTGCAATTGCATTTTTGCTTGCATTTATCGTAACATTTATGGCAACACCATATATGATTAAAATTGCGCATAAAGTAGGTGCTGTGGATGTTCCGAAAGACCAAAGAAGAATGCATAAAAAGGCAATGCCCAAGTTTGGTGGACCAGCAGTCATATTAGGTTTCTTAGTTTCTGTCATTTATTTATTAATTGTTATGAGTATTGAAAATTCCATTAATCTTTTCGGATTAGAAGATTATGGACAAAAGTTATTAGGAATGCTTTTTGGAATACTAATTATTGCAATTGTATGTATTGTTGATGATATAAAAACAATAAAACCAATAACAAAGTTGATAGGACAAGTATTGGCGGCAATTGTAGCAGTGGCATTTGGTATAAGAATAGAAGATATTACATTACCATTTTTAAATACAATAGAAATGCAAGAAATGTTTTCTATTATCATAACAGTGATATGGATTGTAGGTGTAACAAATGCGATTAACTTAATAGATGGATTAGATGGATTATCTTCAGGAATATCTGTTATATCAGCAATTTCATTATTAATCATATTTGTATTAAATGATTCACCAATGGTAGCAATATTATTAATAACAGCACTTGCAGGTGCATTAGTAGGATTTTTACCATTTAATTTTGCACCAGCTAAGACATTTATAGGAGATACAGGTTCAAACTTTTTAGGATATTCATTATCCATTATTTCTATTTTAGGTGTAGCGAAAACCTATACAGCTGCTGTTATTGTATTACCATTAATTGTTTTAGGATTACCATTATTTGATACATTTTGGGCAATTATTAGAAGATTAATAAAAGGAAAATCTATCAAAGCCATATTTAAAGCAGACAAAGGGCACTTACATCATAGAATTGTAGCAAAAGGATTTAGTCAAAAACAAGCAGTGCTAATATTATATGGAATTAGTGCAACTTTTGGGATATTTGCAGTCATCATGTTAGAAAGTGGAATATGGAAAGCATTATCATTTTTATTAATGGTAATAGTGGCAATTAGTTTAGGATACAGGAACTTTAAAACAGAAAAAACAGAAAACCAAAGATATGAATGTATAGAATGTAAATATATATATAATCCAAAGTTTGGAAATGAAAAAGCAGGAATACCAGCAGGAACAGCTTTTGAGGATTTACCAGATGATTGGGTTTGCCCAGTTTGTGGAGAAGGAAAAGATATGTTTGAGATACATCAATAGGGTAACAAAAATAAAATGAAAAAAGTTAAATATTGGTAAAAGTCATAATTTTATATTATGACTTTTTTGTTTTATATAAATGCATTTTTTCTATTAAATAATAGAAAAATGACGAGCAGAAAAATTAAATTTTATTTTGAAAATAAAAAACATGAAAAGATTATGTAAAACAAGAAAAAACAAAGATTTTATTATAAAAAAAGATATTTTAGATAAAAAAAGAGTAAATTATAGCTATTTTGAGATATAAAAAGGAAATAAGCAGTAATTGACTTTGTATAGAGAAAATGGTATAATTTTAAGGATATGGCAAAATATATAATAAATGCTTCTATTATGTAATTTATACATATATTCAATGGGAGGAAATATGAAAAATGCTAAAAAAATAGAATTGGGAATAGGATTCGTAACAGGAAGAGCAAATGTATGTAATATTATAAACAAATATTATAAAATAATTACTGAACAAGCGAAAAGATATAATGAAAATGTTAATATCACCATATTTATACTATTTGATGTAGGATATCAGAATTCAACGAAAGAAGAGTTTTATAAAATAAATTCAGAAGTATATAAAGATATACATATAAAATATATAACACCAGAAAACATTGAAGAAGATAAAAAAATATTAAAAGGAAGATATGGATTTACAAATAAAGAAGCTGAATTTATATTGGGACATGGACATGCTAAAGGAAGAAATACATTGATGTATTATGCATTAAAACGAAAAATAGATTATTTACTATTTTGGGATGATGATGAATATCCTGTAGCTTGTGTAAAAAAGGATGATGGTGAAATAGAATGGATTTCACAAGATAATATTATTAGACATTTGGAGAATATAAAAAATGCAGATGTATCAGTAGGATATCATTGTGGATACATTTCTCCAATACCTTATATGGAATTAAATGAGGAGATTGAAGAAAAAATATTTAAAAGCTATATAGAAGCTATAAGTAATGAATTAGTAGAATGGGATAATATAAGAAGGATTATGCAAAAAGATAATGGCGTTACTTATGCAAATATTGAAATAGCTAAAGGTAAAGGAAAATATGAAATTGGATTAGAAAAAGGAAGTAAATGGGTAGCAGGTTCCACTTTATGTGTTAATTTAAAAAGAATAGAAAATATTCCAGCTTTTTATAATCCACCAGAAGCTAGAGGAGAAGATACATTTTTTTCAATGATGTTAGACGAGTGTAAAGTAATAAAAACACCAGTTTACCATTTTCATGATGGATTTTTAAAATTTACCAGTATCATGTCGGGAAAATATCCTAAGAGATTAAGAAAGATTGAACCAAAAGATGAAAACGTAGCATCTAGATTTTATAAAGCGTCTGTTGGATGGTTGAAATATAAACCATTATTACTTTATATAAGAAATAGAAAAGAATATAAAAATGAAATTAATAAAATTAGAGAAAACTTAGAAGTCAGTATACCTGTAATGAATGAAATTTTTAAGGAGCAATCTTTTGACAGTTTGTTAGAAGTCTTAAATACATATGATGAAAATGTGCAAAAACATTATAAAGAATTCCAAGAAACAAATAGAATATGGAATAAAATTAAATCAAATATAGTCAATCTATAGGAAGGATGAATAGTGAGAAAAATATTTATTATGGCATATTTAAGAAACAACTTAGGTGATGATATGTTTGTAATGGAATTATTAAATAGATATCCAAATGTTGAATTTTATATAGAAGTTGTAGATTTAAAATATGCAAAAGCCTTTGAAAAGAAACATAATGTAAAAGTGCTTATCAATAAAAATGAAACTTTTGAAAAGATAGATATATATCAATATGATGGATATGTATACATAGGTGGTTCCATATTTATGGAAGGTGGAAAAGTATATAATTTGGATGAAGGATGTTTAGAATTTATGAAAAAATGTAAAACATTAAATAAACCATTTTATTATATAAGTTCAAATTATGGACCATATCAAACGAGAAAATATTTCGATTTATCCAAAGAAACTTTTAAAGAATGTACAGATTTATGTTTTAGAGATCAATATTCTTACAATCTATTTAAAGATATTCCAACAGTAAGATATGCACCAGATGTGTTGTTTTCATATGACATAGGAAAATATGAAAAGGAAAAAGATACAATAGGAATATCAATGATAGACTTGGAAATAAGAGAAAACCTAAGACATAAAGAAGAAGAATATATTCAATTTTTATGTAATAATATCAATTTATATTTAAAAGAAGGAAAGGACATTTATTTATTCTCATTTTGCAATGATGAAGGTGATGAAAAAGCAATTGAAAAAATATTAAACAAATTTAAAAATAGTGATTATAAAAAACGTATAACTGTAGTAAAATACAATGAAAATATAGAAGAATTTTTGAATATTTATAAAAAGATGGAATATATGGTTTGTCAAAGATTTCATTCTTTGATATTATCTTATATATATCATCAAAAATTTTATGTAATATCTTATAGTAAAAAAATATGCAATATAATTAAAGAATTAAATTTATGTGATAAATATATAAAACTAGAAGAAATTACAGCACAAAAAATAATTAAATTAGAAGATTTTTATAATGTAGAAGAAGAAAAGTTAAAAGAAATAAAAAAACATTCTTTAGAGCAATTTAAAGAATTAGATAAATTTTTGAAATAAAAAGGTAGGAAAAAGAATGAAAGATAAAATAATCAAATTTCTAGCACATGAGGGAAGAGTTTCAGTGATATGTGCAAACACAACGCAAATGGTGGAAGAAGCAAGAAAAATACATGATATGAGTCCAGTTGTAACAGCAGCATTTGGAAGGTTATTAACCATAACGAGCATCATGGCAACAGAAATGAAAGGAAGCAAAGATAAATTAACAGTTCAACTAAAAGGAAATGGGCCAATAGGCGTTATGATTGCAACTGCAAATCATAAACCAATTGTAAAAGGATATGCAACAAATCCAGTTGTGGAATTACCATTAAATGAAGATGGAAAATTAGATGTCAGTGGAGCAGTAGGATATGAAGGATATATTAATGTGGTAAAAGATATTGGATTAAAAGATCCATATATTGGAATATCTCCACTAGTATCAGGTGAAATTGCAGAAGATTTTGCAAATTACTTTGTCAATTCAGAACAAAGAAATTCAGCAGTAGCATTAGGGGTATTAGTAGATAAAAATGGTGTAAGGGCAAGTGGTGGATATTTAATTAATCCAATGCCAGATGCCACAGAGGAAGATATATCAACAGTTGAGCAATCAATCTTTAAGGCAGGAGCTATGTCAAAAATGTTAGACCAAAACTTAACATTAGAAGAAATTGCAAAAAAAATAACTGGAGATGAACATGTAGAAATCATAGAAGATAGTATTGTTCCAGAATTTAAATGTGATTGTTCAAAAGAACATATGCAAGATGCATTAATGACAATTGGAAAAGAAGAATTGGAAGATATAATTGAAAAAGAAGGAAGAGCCGAATTAGTTTGTCATTTCTGCAATAAGAAATATGAATTTAATAAAGAAGAATTAGAATATATTTTAAGGAATATAGAAGAAAAATAATTTTAAATACACACTCTATTCAGTAAGCAGAGTGTGTATTTATTTTAGTAGTTACAGTTCAGTGTAGAATGCCAGAAAAGGTATATATTATATTTTTCGCTATCCCAACACTTTACATACTGTAGATCAATCAACTCCCACGGAACTGTCGTTGATTGATTAACAGTATGTAGCGTGTCGGTCCCCACGAAACCCGCTTCAAATATAATATATACCTTTTCTGGCATTCTACACTGAACAATAACTTTAATATTGATAAATTGAACGATTAGGTGTTTTTTTAATTGACAAATTTCGCAAATGAAAATATAATAGGGAAGATAATAAAAGATATAGAAAAGGAGAAATGAATATGAAAAAAGAAGAAGTATTTATATTTGGACATAAAAATCCAGATACAGATTCAATATGTGCAAGTTTAGTAAGCGAAAGATTAGATAAAAAAAATGGATGGGATTGCACAGTAGCTAAAAGATTAGGAAAAGTAAACAAAGAAACACAATATGTATTAGATTATTTACATTTAGAAGCACCAGAGATGATAGACAAAGTAGAAGAAGGACAAGAGGTATGTTTAGTAGATCATAATGAATTTAACCAAAGTATAGAAGGAATTGAAAAAGCAAAAATTTTATCAGTAACAGATCATCACAGAATTGCAAATTTTGAAACATCAGAACCTTTATATTATACAGCAAAACCATATGGATGTACATGTACGATTTTATTTGAAGAATATAAAAGATTAGGACATGAAATTAATAAAGAAGAAGCTATTTTAATGGCAAGTGCCATCATATCAGACACTTTATTGTTGAAATCTCCAACAACAACAGAACATGATAAAAAAGCATTAGCAGAATTAGAAAAAATAGCAGGAATGGATATTCAAGAATATGGATTAAACATGTTAAAAGCAGGAACAGATTTAGGAGATTTTTCAGAGGCAGAATTAGTAAACTTAGATGCAAAAAATTTAGATAAAGATGGAAATAAATTTGTGATTGCACAAGTAAATACAGTCAGTATCGAAGATGTTTTAAAAAGACAAAAAGATTTAGAAAGTGCAATCAATAGTGAAATAGAGAAAAAAGGATTACAATTATTTGTATTTGCCATAACAGATATTTTAAATAGTAATTCAGAAATCATTGCTTTAGGAAATAGAACAGATGCAGTAGAAAAAGCATTTGATGTCAAATTAGAAAACAATAGAGCATTTTTACCAGGTGTTGTTTCAAGAAAGAAACAATTATTACCAGATATTGATAAAAATATGTAAAAGCAGGAGATATACATGTATTTAAAAAGATTAGAATTACAAGGATTTAAGTCATTTGCGGATAAAACTGTATTAGAATTTATGCCAGGAATTACAAGTGTCATAGGACCAAATGGTTCTGGAAAAAGTAATATATCAGATGCTATCAGATGGGTACTTGGAGAACAAAGCATGAAATCATTAAGAGGTTCAAAGTCATTAGATATTATCTTTGCAGGTACACAAAACAGAAAATCATTAGGTTTTGCAGAAGCATCATTGGTATTTGATAATACAGACGGAAGCTTGCCAATAGAATATACAGAAGTAACCGTTACAAGAAAAATATATAGAAGTGGAGAAACAGGTTACTATATCAATAAAGTACCATGTAGATTAAAAGATGTATTAGAACTATTTATGGATACCGGTATTGGAAAAGATGGTTATTCTATTATAGGACAAGGAAAAATAGATGAAATTTTAAGTAATAAATCAGAAGATAGAAGACATATTTTTGAAGAAGCAGCAGGAATTGTAAAATATAGAGTGAGAAAAGCCGAAAGTGAGAAAAAATTAGAACATACAAAATTAAATCTTCTTAGAATTAATGATATATTGGCAGAAATTGAAACCAATATAGAGCCTTTAAAAGTACAAGCAGAAAAAGCAAAAAAATATTTGAATTTAAGAGAAGAGTTAAAAAATATTGAAATTGGTTTATTTTTATACAATATAGAAAAATATAAAAAAGAATTAGAAGATATTGTAAAAGATGAAGAAATCTATAAAATACAATGCAATGATGAAGAAGGTAGACTAGAAAGAATCAAAGCATTAAAAGAAGAATTAAAATCAGAAATTGATTATATTACAGAATCCATAGAAGAAATGTCTAATTTAGGATTTGAAAGCAAAAAAGAAATTGAAATGCTAAATTCTGATATTAATGTGTCTAATACAAGAATTGAAAATAATAAACAAAATAAAGAAAGATTTGAAAAAGAAATTGAAGAACTAACAGTAAGAATACAAGAATTAGAAGGCGAGAAAAAACAAAAAGAAGAAAAGAAAGAGAACTTAAAACAAAATAGAGAAAAATTCGCAAAAGAATTAGAAGAAAAAGAAATAGAATTGGCAGAAATTACAAAAAAATTATCTAGTAAAGAATTGGAAATAGAAGAACACAAAAAAACAGTAGAAGAAAATACAGACAAAAAATATGAATTACAAGCTAATATTAGTGAACAAGATATTAATTATCAAAATTATCAAAAAAGACAAACACAAATCAAAAATGAAATGATTGGAAATGTTTCTGAACTAGATAATACCAGAATGAAAAAAGAAGAAATTGCAAAAGAATTTTATGAAATAGAAAGCAAACGAAACAAGATTTTATCAGATTTAGAAGAAGTAAATATTGAAAAACAAGAAGCAGATAGAAAAATAAAAGATTTTGATAGTAAAATCAATATGCTTTCAGGAGAAAAGAGAATAAAAGAATCTAAATTAAAATTCTTAATTGAAACCGAAAAAGAAAAAGAAGGATATATCAAAAGTGTTAAAACATTGTTAAAAGACTGTGAGACAACAAAAGAATTAGGAAAAGGAATGCATGGTGTTTTAGCAAATATTATAGAAGTACCAGAAGAATATCAAACAGCGATTGAAATGTGCTTAGGAAGCAGTTTACAAAATATTGTAACAGAAAATGAAGAAGATGCCAAAAGATTAATTGAACATTTGAGAAAAAACAATTTAGGAAGAGCATCATTTTTACCAATTACATCAGTAAAAGGAAAGAAACTTGAAAAAATTAGAGGTAAAAATACAGGCGTTATTGGTATTGCTTCAGACTTGATTCAATATAGCAAAAAATATGAAAATATTATTCTAAATTTATTGGGAAGAACTGTTATTGTACAAGATATGGAAACAGCTATTAGAGTTGCTAAAGATAATGGATATAGTTTCAGAATTATTACAGTAGAAGGAGATGTCATTAATCCATCAGGTGCCATTACAGGAGGTTCTGTTGCCAAAAAAACAGTGAATATTTTAGGTAGAGGAAGAGAAATTGAAAAGTTACAAAAAGAAATTAAGAAACTAGAAGAACAAATCCAAAAACTGGAAAAGGAAAAAGAAACATATCAAGATTCTATTGAACATGTATTAGAAAAAGCTTCATCTTTTGAAAAGGAATTACAGGAAATTGAAATTACATATGCAACAGGAAAAGAGAAGATTAATAGCATAGAGGAAAATATTGCTAGAGTAGAGACAAGATTAAATAAACTAAAAGAAGAAAGCAAAAAGATAGAAGAACAAAAAGAACAAAGTATAAAAAACAAAACAGATTTTCAAGAAAAAATACAGGCAATTAATGAAGAAAACGAAAAATTAAAGAAAATCATTACAGAATTTGCAGAACTAAATAAAGATAATCAAAAATATGTGGATGATTTGAATTTTGATATCACCAATTTAAAAATTTCTGTATCTTCATTTGATGAAAGTGAAAGTTCAATAGAAGAAATTCAAGAAAGAATTCATTCTGAAATAGAAAGTACAAATAAAAGTATTGAAAACAAAAAGATACAAATTGAGCAAATTAAACAAGATAATTTTGATTTGGAAAAAGCAATTGAAGAAATCAAAGAAAAGATAGAGAAAATTAAAGAAGAAGTAAAAAATAGTGGTTCAAAAATCGAAGAACTAAAAGAAAAAAGAATCCAAAAAAATCAAAAATTAGCAGAACAAGAAGAGGAAATCAACAATAAATTAAAAATTATTGAAGATTTAAAAGCACAAATAGTAAAAGTAGATGCTAAGAAAACAAAATTAGAAGAAGACATTAATGGAATCATCAATAAAATGTGGGAAGAATATGAATTAACACCAAATAATGTCGTAGATTACAGAAAACCAGAAAATGTACAATTGACTCGAGAAAAGGTAAAAGATTTACGAAATGAAATTAAGGAATTAGGAAGTGTTAATGTTGACTCAATAGAGGAATACAAGAACTTAAAAGACAGATATGACTTCATGTGTGAACAAAGAGTGGATTTGGAAAGTACCATGACAAAATTAAGAAAAATTATTTCAGATATGACAAGTATGATGAAAGAACAATTTAAAGAAAAATTTGAGATGATTAACAAAAATTTTGCAGAAGTATTTAAGGAATTGTTTGGTGGAGGAACTGCAAGTTTGACATTAGAAGATAAAGATAATATCTTAGAATGTGGAATAGAAATAACCGTACAACCACCAGGAAAAAAATTGCAAAACATGATGTTATTATCTGGTGGAGAAAAAGCATTTACAGCCATTGCCTTGTTATTTGCTATTTTGAAAATCAATCCAGCACCATTCTGTGTGTTAGATGAGATAGAAGCAGCATTAGATGATGTTAATGTTTATCGATATGCAGAATATTTAAAGAAATTTTCTAAAAATACGCAATTCTTGGTAATTACACATAGAAAAGGAACGATGGAAGCAGCAGACACAGTTTATGGAATTACGATGGAGGAAAATGGTATATCAAAATTGTTATCTATGAAATTAAAGAATAATTAGAAAACTAAAAAGCGGAAGGGAGATTTCCCTTTCCGCTTTTCAGTTTGCGTTGCTACAGATTTAAATAGTTTCTGGAATATAGATTACAATCCGATACACTTTCTTAATTTCCTTATAAGCATCTTTAAATAAAGAAATATAGTGCTTTTTTACGGTAATAACAGTCTTTTCATCATTTAGTATGGGACGTGAGTGAAAATCATCCGGAAATTGACTCCGATCCCAATTGTGTCTGATTAGGATGAATCCAGCTTTTCCCAATAAAACTTTACCATTTTCTCGTACATAAGAGATGTGAGATTTTGACAAGTCAGGCTCACACCAAATCAGAGTTAATTCCTTCTGCATTTCTTCCGCAGAACGGACTAATTTCAGATTATATTGGACATTGATATCGAGATTTCTTACAATCATATCGATTTCTTTATCAGATAAAATTCCTTTCGATTTTTTCTTCAGTCCTGCTGCTAGTCTGCTTCTCCTTTCTTTGTAAGAAAGATTTTTAAACCGCGCTTCTTTCATAGCAACTCCTTTCTGCCTTTGAGGCAACTATCGCACAATGAACAATCTAGTGCAATAGACTACATAGGTCACATAATAGCTTATGACCATAACGCTAGGTACTTGTTCCTATATTATCACGCTTTATTTCGTAAAGCAATGGAAAAATAAAAATAAAATTAAGTTTATATAGACAAATGATTATATCATTTTACAAAATCCAATCATAATTAATAAAATACCAGAAATTGTTGACCATATGTTATCAGGTAATTTACTAAAAGAATATAGTTTTTTCCCGCAATAATTTCCTAAACTTAAGAAAAATAATTGAAAACAACTTGTTAATACTGGGAATATCATGGAAAAAGTATTTAACATACTAAATCCAATCCCAATACAAAGACTATCTAAAGAAAGTGCTAAGCCTAAAAACAAAGCTTCTTTAGAATCAATAACATTGGACTTATCTAAATCAGAAGAACTAGGATTCTTAATAATTTTTATCGTAATCCCCAAACATTTTATAAAAAAAGAATATATTTTTTCCGTATCTGACATTTCTAAATTTTTATTATTTTTTACAATATCATCTCGTTTTGATTTTTTTAATGATTGAAAACACATAAACAATCCCATTATTATTAAAAGAAAAGCACCTAAGTAATGAATCAAAAAATCAGGGAAAATGAATTTTAACAAATTTCCAAAATATATAGAAATAATGGAAATGATAAAACTAATAAAAAATAAAATAGATTTAGCACCCATAGTTATTTTTGTATTTTTAATTCCATATGTGATACCAATTCCTAGAGAATCAATACTACTAGAGATTGCTAAAAATAAGCAGTTAAGTAACATAAAAACACCTCTAACCACATCATATGAAGACAATAAAAAAATGTTAAAAATAGTAATAAAAATAGATGATGTGAATACAATTAGAAAAACAAAGGACAAGATAATGTCTGTGTCCGTTTCGATATTTTAGCAGGTGAGGTGGTATGTATTATTTTTTTCATGATTTCCTCGGCTTGCTTCATAGATGATAACTTCTAAGTTTTTAATAAGTGAGCCTCTCGCTGTTCGCGCTTCCTCACTTATTAAAAACTAAGAATTTATACATCTACTCCACGGCACATTCGTCAATACATTCAAAAAATAATACATACCACCTCACCTGCTAAAATATCGAAACGGAAAAATATCATACAAAGGAGAGAAAGTATATGTGGGAAACACTTAGAAAAGAAGAGGTTGAAAAAACACTTAACACAGATTTTTATAAAGGACTTAGTGATCATGAAGTTTTAAAAAGGCAAAATCAGTATGGTAAGAATGAATTAGAAAATGGAAAAAAAGAAGGAATCATTGTTAAATTTTTCAAACAATTTAATGATTTTATGATTGTTATTTTAATCATGGCATCTATTGTATCAGCAGGTGTATCATGGTATCAGGGAGAAAATGACTATATGGATTCTATCATTATTATAGCCATTGTTGTACTAAATGCCATGATGGGAGTTTTACAAGAAGCAAAAGCAGAAAAATCAATTGAAAGTTTGAAGAAAATGACACCACAGATGTCAAAAGTCATTCGTAATGGAAAAGAAATAGAAGTACCATCAGAAACTTTAACAGTAGGAGATGTGGTAATTTTAGAAGCTGGAAACCGTGTGCCAGCAGATGGTAGAATTATAGAAAATTTCAATTTAAAAGTAGAGGAATCTAGCTTAACAGGAGAAACAGAGGCAGTAGAAAAAGATGGAGCAGTTATTTGTAAAAAAGGAATACCATTAGGAGATATTGTGAATATGCTATTTATGGGAAGTACAGTGGTAAATGGACATGCCAAAGTGGTGGTGACAGAAATTGGAATGGATACAAAGGTTGGAAGAATTGCCAATATGATTATGGAAAATCAATCACCAGAAACGCCAATCCAAAAGAAATTAAATCAAGTTGGAAAAATATTAGGTGTCATTTGTTTATTGATTTGCTTAGTGATTTTTGTCATAGGAATTATTAAAAAAATACCACCGATGGAAATGTTTATGACATCTGTTGGCTTAGCTGTGGCAGCAATACCAGAAGGATTACCAGCAATCGTTACCATTATGCTATCCATTGGTGTAACGAAAATGGCAAAACGAAATAGTATTATTCGAAAGTTACCAGCAGTTGAAACATTAGGAAGTAGTAATGTGATTTGTTCAGATAAAACAGGAACATTAACACAAAATAAAATGAAGGTAGTAGAGATCAAATCAGAAAATCCAAATTTTGCAATGGAATTGGCAACCATGTGTACAGATAGCAAGTTAGAGATAAATAATGGAAAAGTAGAAGTGGTTGGAGAACCAACGGAAAATGCATTAGTAGAAGCTGCATATATCAATCAATTGGACAAAAATGAATTTATGCCAAGAGTGAGTGAAATTCCGTTTGATTCAATCAGAAAAATGATGACAACCATACATAGATTAGAAAACGGAAAATACAGAGTGATAACAAAAGGCGCACCAGATGTGTTATTAAACAGATGTATTGGAATACAGAAAGAAAAAGTTTTAAAAGAAAATGAGAAAATGGCCAATAAAGCACTAAGAGTAATTGCTGTGGCATATAAAGACACGAATCAGTTACCAGATAAAATAGAAACTAATAGTATTGAAAATAATTTAACTTTTGTAGGACTTATTGGGATGATAGACCCTCCAAGAGAAGGTGTTAAAGAGGCAGTAGAAACTTGTAAAAAAGCTGGTATCAAAACAGTCATGATAACAGGAGATCATATTGCAACTGCAAAAGCAATTGCAGAAAAAATAGGCATATTTTCTAAAAATGATAAAGCGATAACAGGAGAAGAACTAGATAAATTAAATCAAGAAAAGTTTGAAAAAGAAATTCAAAACTATACAGTTTTTGCAAGAGTAACCCCTGAGCATAAAGTAAGAATTGTAAAAGCATGGCAAAAAAATGGTGCAGTTGTAGCTATGACAGGAGATGGTGTAAATGACAGTCCAGCATTAAAAAGCGCAGATATTGGAATTGCCATGGGAAAAGGTGGGACAGATGTTGCTAAAAATGCAGCAGATATGATTTTAGTAGATGATAATTTTGTAACCATAGTAGATGCTGTCAAACAAGGAAGGAATATTTATGATAATATCAGAAAAGCGATTCATTTCTTAATTGCAACAAATATAGGAGAGATTGTAACTATCTTTATGGGATTGGTTTTAGGTCTTCAATCACCACTATTGGCTATCCAATTATTATGGATCAATTTAGTGACAGATTCTTTACCAGCAATTGCCATAGGATTAGAACCACCTGAAAAAGATATCATGGAAAGAAAACCAGTTGACTCGAAAAAAGGAATATTTGCAGATGGATTATGGAGCAAAATCATATTAGAAGGTATTATGATAGGAATGCTGACATTAATTGCATTTAGCATTGGAAACAAATATTATGGAGTAGAAGTGGGAAGAACAATGGCATTTATCAGCATGGGACTATTAGAACTTGTCCACAGTTTTAATATAAAAAGTGAAAAATCCATTTTTAAAGTGGGTATATTAGAGAATAAATTTTTAATAGGAAGTTTTATACTTGGAATTTTTGTACAGACAATCGTTGTATTCATTCCTGCTTTAGCAGATATATTTAATGTAACAAATTTAACTCAAACACAATGGTTGATAACATTAGGAATTTCTATACTACCAATACCAATTATGGAGATGCAAAAAGGAGTAAATTCTATAGATGTAAGAAAAAATAAAAAAATTGGAAAAAACTATTGGAAAAAAATGGAAAAAGTGATAAAATAAGACAGTCATAAAAAAAGAGAGGAAGAATTTAAATTGGAAAAACGAGTGCCCAATAAATGGAAAAAGCATCTTGTGTTAGTGGAATTTGGACTGAAAAAACAAGAGGATTTGGAAAATGAAATTCATCGATATCCTGCTTTTCATGTGAATACACTAATTTGTGATATAGAAAAAGAACTACAATCTAATCCTAATAGCGGTATGTATATCATTTCTTCAATACCTTCTCATGATTGTTATAAGCTTCCTAATTTTTGTATCAGTTCAATGAAGGATTTAGAAGAATTTAAAGCAAGTTTAGATAATAACTTTTTTGATAAATTTTTAGAAGTATGGTATTGTAAAAAGCCTTTTCAAAATGGACATGATGTTATAACAGGAAGAATAGCTCTCGATAATAGAAAAGGATTAAATGACATTCAATATAGTCATACTGTAGAACAGGTATGGAATTGTAGTCATAGAGAAATTGAGAAGTTTAATAAAGATTCTAATACGATTTATTTGCGTGCTTTTCGAGAAGGCTGGGGAAGACGTTATTATATTGATACATTAAGAATACCCCCTGAGAAAAAGGCAGATAAAGATAAATTGATAAAAGGCTTTATACAAACCGTTAGGGGAATTGAATTCAATAAAGAAAAAATAGAAGAATTTGAAAATTATTTAACAAACATAGGAATTGATGAACTTTGTTTGGAATATATGTTATCACAAAAAGGATTTTCCTTTATTGATTGGGACACAAGTAATGATAAAAAGGTGATAGATAGTGTATTTGCTACAAAAGAAAACAGTAATTTGCTAAGATGAGGTTTTTTATGTTATATGTGGTTAGACATGGGAAGACAGATTGGAATTTAAAGAATAAAATTCAAGGAAGAGCAGATATTCCATTAAATAATTTTGGACTTCAGGAAGCAAAAATAACAAAAGAATTATTAAACCAAACTTATTTTTATGAAATTATTTCATCTCCATTAATTCGAGCCAAAAAGACAGCAGAAATTATTAGCAATTATGAGACTCCTATTATTGTAGATTCAAGAATAATAGAAAGAGATTTTGGCGAATTTGAAGGATTAAGTAAAGAGGAGTTTGATAGTTCTTCATTTTGGAATTATTCTCTGAATTACCATTATGATAAAGCTGAAAGTGTTCAGCAATTATTAAATCGTGTTTACAATTTTTTAGATGAATATAAAAAGATATATGAAAAAAAAGATGTATTAGTAGTAACACATTCTGGAGTCATTCCAGCAATTTGTTGTTACTTTAAAGGAATTCCTAAAAATAACAATATATTCACTTATCATTTTAAAACTTGTGAAATAATTAAATTTTAGTTATGGAGGGATTTTTTTGCAAAAAAATATTTTTGATGAGCCTAACAAATATATACAAGAAATTGTTACAAAAGTTAGAATACGTGAGGACAAATTGAAAAAATTTAAAGGGAAAACAATGGCATTTGTATTTTTAACAAAATTTTGTGATGTGCAATGTTCACATTGTTTCTTTAGATCAGATAATGAAGGATATGATTTACCAAGAGAACAATATGAATTTTCAGAAGAAGGATTTGAAAAGTTTATTACATTTATCAATCATTCGAACAATGGATATTTATCTATTCTAGGTGGAGGAGAACCTTTTAAAAAATTTGAGTACATTAAAGAAACGATTAAAAGAGCAAAGACAGATAGAATAGTGATTGTTACTAGCGGAATGTGGGGAGCAGATGCTAAAACTTGTAGAAATATGATTGCAGAAATGTATGAAGCATTATGTCAAAGAAAAACACCGACAAAAGTAGTTCTAAGAATCAGTATGGATAAATGGCATATAGCTAAAATTGGGATTGATTGTATTTTTCATATTATGGATGTATTTAAAAATTTCTTTGCAGATAAAGAAAATTTTGAATTGCAATTACATACGCTAACAGGTGATGATTCTATTGAAAAAGTAATAAAACATTATCCTGGATGTACAAAAACAAATAAACAAAAATATGTATCAGATAATGAAGAAATTCTGAAAATTGGATTATATCGATATGCTTTACAGTTTTTAGATGGGTATAAGATCAGTGTCGGAATTGCACAGATATTTTATTCTAATTTAAAAGTGAATTTGAAGAATCCTAATATTGACTTAGAACAATTAATTACACTTTTTGATAATGATATGAAATACAATTCTTTTAGCAATCCTTCGCTAGTAAAAAACAAAAATGATGAGTGGGGATTAGATTTTTTAATTAGTTACAACGGAAATATTGCCACATGGGGAAATGAACAGTTATATGGTTTGAATAATTTATACACAGATACCTATGATAAGATTATTTCTAATATATATACCAATATCATTTCTTATTCTTTATTAGATAAAGGTTACTTTTATAGAACACAAATCATTAGCGAGGTTAACCCATTAGCAGTACTTAGATCTAAAGCGATTCATATTAGAGATTATGCTGGAGCCTCTATTTTAGAAGAAAATCATACAGTTTTGTATTATGCTATTAGAGTTATTCAAGACTATTTAGAAGAAAATGTATTAAGTTTAGAAGAATTATCAGATTTGTCAAAAGAATTGCTAAACATGATAAAAAGTAGAAAATATATCGTGAAGAAATGGTATGAAAATACATCTTATTCCATTATTAAGCAATATATGGAAAAACTAATTTTTGATGAAAATGAATGGAGCGATTTATTTAATTTGATATATTTTGGACATTATACAGTTTCAAAAGAACAAATAGAAGAGGGAATACAATACTATAATACACATGCTAGTAAAAAAATAAATAAACTAGAAGATGTATTAGAAAATTCCAAAGAACATTATCAAAGATTAATTGAAAGATTGACCTTTATGAAACCAGAAGCAAAGAGATTATGTATGGAAAATGATGAAAAATTAGAAGCAATATAAATTCACAAAATATACTTGCAATATAAAAAAAAATATGATAAAATAGCTGTGCTTTAAAGATAGCATAGCTATTTTTAAATCTCTACTTGTGAAAAACACAGGTTATAAATCCATAGGGAGGTGAAAGATGATGAATAAATACGAAAGTATTATCATTGTTAATCCAAATGTTGATGAAGCAGGTTTAAAAGCTTTAGAAGAAAAATTTACAGGATTAATCAATGAAAATGGTAAAGTAGAATCAGTTGAAAACATGGGAAAAAGAAAATTAGCTTATGATATAAAAAAATTCAAAGAAGCTACATATGTTTTATTCAACTTTGAAGCAAAACCAGAATCAATAGCTGAACTTGAAAGAGTTTACAGAATTACAGATGACATTATAAAATTTATTACAGTAAAAGTAGAAAAATAAGAAAAAAGAAACACTAAATAAAGAAGGGGCCTTTATTTAAAGTAAAGAAAGGTGATAAGATATGAATAAAGTAATTTTAATGGGAAGATTAACAAGAGATCCAGAAACAAGATATACACAAACAAGTAATACATTAGTATCTTCATTTAGTCTAGCAGTTAATAGAAGATTTGTAAGACAAGGAGAAGAAAGACAAGCAGATTTTATTAACATTGTTGCATGGAGTAAATTAGGAGAATTTTGTAGCAAATACTTTAAGAAAGGTCAACAAGTAGGAATTATTGGAAGAATTCAAACAAGAACTTGGGATGATGACCAAGGACAAAAACATTATGTAACAGAAGTTGTAGCTGAAGAAGCATATTTTGCTGACAGTAAGAGAGATGGTGAAACATCAAATAATGCAACTTTTGAAAATACATTTGGAAATACAGCACCTGGAAGTATGGGAGCAGATTTTGAAATGTCTTCAAGTGATGACCTACCATTCTAATTTGTTAGGGGGGAAAATAAAAAATGGCAGATAAAAAACAAAATAAAAGAAATAATAAAAACTATGATGAGGATTACAATCCAAGATTCAGAAAACAAAGAAAAAAAGTATGTTTATTATGTAGTGATAAAAACTTTGTTTTAGATTACAAAAATCCAGAACAATTAAGAAAATTTATCAGTGATAAAGGTAAAATCTTACCAAGAAGAAATACTGGAATGTGTGCTAAACATCAAAGAGATATTACACTTGCTATTAAAAGAGCAAGACATATTGCTTTATTACCATATGCACAAAAATAATAAAGTTTTAAGATTAACAAAAAAGACTAAAAGTATCAAAGCTTTTAGTCTTTTTTGTTAAATAAGAAAAAATTGCATAAAAAATTTTATTTCGACAAATCTTATATAACAAAATAAAAGTTGATATTTTATTATAAATTAAATAACCTCCCATAAGGAGGCCATTATTTCCGTTTATTATTATTTCCATCTTCATCTTTACTATCACTATTTTGCCGTGTTTCCATTTGTTCTTTAATTGTTGAAATAAATGCTGTCATTTGTTCTTCAATTGTCGAACCAATTATACATGCTGCGACAATAATGCTAGCTGAGATGAGTACTGCATCCCATGAGAATATCTCTCCTACTAATGAAAATACGATAATAACCAATATTGTTACTATAATGTACATAAAAACCTCCTTATGGAATCTGATTCTATATGCCTAGAATCGTTTATATGGTAACATGCTTGACATTATAACACAATTAGGTTAGAAAATAAAGAATTTCTTGCTAAATTATGTAAAATATAGTAAAATAGAGATGTTATGAAAACATAAATCATATTTATAAGAAAAAGTATTGAAAAATAAATTTACAAATAAATAGGGGGAAAATAAACATGAATCAAGAACTAATACAATTAGCAAAAGAAGTAGAAAAAAAGATAGAACCACAATTTAAGAACATGGATGACATTTGTAGCAAAAATAGCATAAAAGTGATTGAAGCATTTCAAGAATGTAATTTACAAGAAATGCATTTAGCAACCTCAACAGGATATGGAATTGATGAAATAGGAAGAAATAAAATAGAAGAAATCTATGCAAAGGTATTTAGAGCAGAAGACAGTTTAGTAAGAGCACAATTTATATCAGGAACACATGCATTAGCCATTACCTTGTCTGCATTATTACGTCCAAATGATACCATGATTAGTATCACAGGAGCACCATATGATACTTTACAAACTGTCATTGGAATTGGAAAGGAAGTAAGTGAAAGTTCTTTAAAAGCTTTTGGAATTCATTATGAACAAATCGAATTAGTTAATAATGATTTTGACATAGAAACCATAAAAGAAAGATTATCAAAAAATAATGTTAAATTAGTAGAAATTCAAAGGTCAAGAGGATATTCTACAAGAGAAAGTTTAACAATAGAAAAAATAGAAAAAGCAATACAAGATATAAGAGAAGTCAATAAAGATGTTATTATTATGGTAGATAACTGTTATGGAGAATTTGTGCAAGATAGAGAACCAATTGAAGTAGGAGCAGATATAGCAGTAGGATCATTGATGAAAAACTTAGGAGCTGGAATTGCCACAAGTGGGGCATATATAGTAGGAAAAGAACATTTAATCGAGTTATGTGCAGAAAGACTAACAGCACCAGGAATTGGAAAAGAAATTGGTCCATCATTAAATCAAAATACCAATTTATTAAAAGGACTATTTTTTGCACCACAAGTAGTAGCAAGTAGTGTAAAAACAGCCATATTTGCAAGTTGTATTTTAGAAGAATTAGGATATACAGTAGAGCCTAAATATAATGATGAAAGAGCAGATATTGTACAAACCATTCATTTAGGAACAGCTGAAAAATTAATAAAATTCTGTCAAGGAATACAAAAAGGATCTCCAATTGATTCATGTGTCATACCAGAACCAAGTCCAATGGGAGGGTATGAAGATGAAGTCATCATGGCAGCAGGAACATTTACAGAAGGGTCAACTATTGAGCTTAGCTGTGATGGACCAATTAGAGAACCATATATTGCCTATATGCAAGGTGGATTAACCTATGACTATGGGAAATATGGTATATTAAAAGCAATAGAAGAAATGAAAAAATAAAATGTCGCATAGACAAACGAACCCAATGCGACAAAAAATGTCGCATAGACAAACGAACTCAATGCGACATGACAGAAAGGAAATTGTTTTGAATAAAGTAATTGTAATTGGTGGTGGTCCTGCTGGAATGATGGCAGCGATTACTGCAAAGAAAAATAAAAATGATGTATTAATAATAGAAAAAAATAATCAATTAGGAAAAAAGCTCTTAATTACAGGAAAAGGAAGATGTAATATTACATCTTCTTTAGAGATGGACGATTTTATCAAAAATACACCAGGAAATGGAATGTTTTTGTACAGTGCTTATAAACAATTTACAAATAAAGATATGATACAGTTTTTAAAACAACAAGGGCTAGAAGTAAAAGAAGAAAGAGGAAATCGAATCTTTCCAGTAACAGATAAATCAATGGATGTTTTAAAATGTTTTACGAAAAAAATTAAAGAATTAGATATAGAGATAAAATACAACACAAAAGTTGAAGAAATTTTAACAGAAATAATTGATGGAGAAACTGTAGTAGTTGGTGTAAAAACAGATAAAGAAATGATAAAGGCGAATAAAGTCATATTAGCAACAGGAGGAAAAAGTTATCCATTAACAGGTTCAACAGGAGATGGATATCAATTAGTAGAAAAATTAGGACATACTATAACACCAATCAAGCCATCATTAGTGCCTTTGGAAGTATATGATAAAATAGAATGTAAAGAATTACAGGGATTAAGTTTAAGAAATGTTGAAATAAAGCTAATGGATATAGAAAAACATAAACAAATATATGAAGACTTTGGAGAAATGTTATTCACACATTTTGGTGTTTCAGGACCAACCATTTTAAGTGCATCAGCACATTTAGTTAGATATAAAAATACTGACAGATTATTTGATGAAAAAAAGATCATTTTAAAAATAGATTTAAAACCAGCTTTAGATGGAAAAAAATTAAATGATAGAATTTTAAGAGACTTCGAAGAAGTAAAAAATAAGCAATTTAAAAATAGTTTAGATAAATTATTACCACAAAAATTAATACCAGTTATCATTACAAGAAGTAAAATAAATCCAAATAAACAAGTAAATGAAATAACAAGGAAAGAAAGAGAAGAACTAATAAAGCAAATAAAAGACTTTGAAATGATCATCAAAGGATTTCGACCAATAGAAGAAGCAATTATTACAAGCGGAGGAATCAATATCAAAGAAATCAATCCTAAAACAATGGAATCTAAAAAAGTAAAAGGATTATATTTCGCAGGAGAAATTATAGATGTAGATAGTTATACAGGAGGATTTAATTTACAAATAGCATATTCTACAGGCTATGTGGCAGGATTAAACTAGAATGTCGCATAGAAAAACGAACTCAATGCGACAAAAAATGTCGCATAGAAAAACGAACTCAATGCGACAGACAAAATAAAAAGTAAAGGAAGAAAAGATGAATCGTTATTTAACAATAAAAGGTAATGTAGAAACAGAGATTGTTGTGAAAAAATCAAAATTTATTGCTAGTTTGATAAAAGTAACATCAAAAGAACAAGCTGAAGAGGAAATAAAAAAAATAAAGAAGAAATATTTTGATGCAAGGCACAATTGTGTTTCTTACAGAGTATTAGAAGATGAAAAAATCGTAGAAAGATTTAGTGATGATGGAGAACCTTCTGGAACAGCAGGAGGACCTATGCTAAATATTTTACAAAAAAATAATCTAGTAAATGTATTGATTGTTGTAACAAGATATTTTGGAGGAATATTATTAGGAACTGGAGGCTTAGTTAGGGCATATTCAGATGGCTTGCAAAAAGCAATTGAACAAAGTGAAATGCTAGAACTTACAATAGGTACAGAATGTGAAGTAAAATTGGAATACAATTATTTTGAAAAATTTAAGTATTATTGTAAAAATAATGATATTCAAATAAAAGATACAATTTATACAGAAGAAATTGTTTGTAAAATAGAAATGGAAGAAGATAAAAAAGAGAAATTATTAAAAGATTATGCATTAAAAAATATGAATTTTTTGGATTTTAAGGTTTTATCTAAAAAATATATAGAAAAAAGTATACCAAAATAATTGTTTTATAAAATAAATGGAAAAAATTACCAGTTTATCTTGCAAATTATCATCTGCAGACATATAATCTGAATTGTAAAATATTTACAATTTATTTTTTGGAGGAAAAATTATGAAAGAAAAGATTACAGTCTTAATAGCAGATGACAATCAAGAATTTAGTCAAACATTAGCATCATATATAGATGCACAAGAAGATATGGAGGTTATAGCAAAAGCAAAAGATGGAACAGAAGTAATAGATATTATTGCAAATACAGTACCAGATGTTATACTTTTAGATGTGATTATGCCACATTTAGATGGATTAGGTGTTTTGGAAAACATTAATAAAATCAAAATAGCAAAAAAACCAATTTGCATAATGTTATCAGCAGTTGGACAAGATAAAATAACACAAAGAGCCATAGAATTAGGTGCACAATATTATGTAGTAAAACCTTTTGATATCGAGGTATTAATTAAAAGGATAAGAGAGTTTAAATTTTATAAACCAACAACAACAAATACAAACAATAACTTTATCTCAAGAGATACCAAGCCACAATACATAGAAATATCTTCAGATAATACAAAGTCAGAAGAAAATTTAGAAGCATTGGTAACAAACATTATTCATGAAGTTGGTGTACCTGCACATATTAAAGGATATCAATATTTAAGAGAAGCCATTATGATGGTAGTAAATGATATAGATGTTATTAATCAAATTACCAAGAGTTTATATCCACAAATCGCACATAAATTTAATACAACACCAAGTCGCGTAGAAAGAGCCATTCGTCATGCCATTGAAGTTGCGTGGGGAAGAGGTCAACAAGAAGTGGTTGAAAATATCTTTGGATATACGATTTCAGCTGCAAAAGGAAAGCCAACAAATTCAGAATTTATAGCTATGATTGCTGATAAGTTACGCTTAGAATTAAAGAGTGCGTAATAGAATTAATAGAGTAGAATTTGAAATCTACTCTGTTTTTTTGTAAAAATACTAATCTTCTAATTTTATAAGGAAACATGATTGAAATATTATGTAAATCATGATATAATATCGAAAAATTTAAAGAAATAAAATTGAAAAAGGAGAAAATATGAGGATATTTGCATTTAAAGATGAAGAAACAAATCAAATATGGGCGATTGCAACTAAAATGTGGTCAGAGAACCAAGAGGTATATAATACACAAATGAAAGGAGCTAAAAAACAAGCATTAGTAACAGTTGTATATGAAGATGGTGGAGAATTAAATAAAGTTATCATGGGAGATAAATATATACAAATTGCAGGTGCACATGCTTTAAATCCAAATGTAGGTGCAAAAAATTGGAATGATTGTTATGTTGTTGAAGGAGACAGGGTATTACCAAAAAAAATGGTAGAAAAAAAAGGAGGGCATACACTTAACGAAGCAATTGAGGGTGTTTTTTTAGAAGCAAGATTAGAGGACTTGGTAAAAAATAAATATATTAAAGGGCTTCCAAAAGATGTTGTAGAAAAAATCGATTCAGAAGAATGTAGAAAAGAATTGGAAGATTATTTTCAAACAAGCATTTTGGTATTAAAACGAAAACAGCCATCAAACATTAACTTTGAAGATAATCAACAATTAGATGCAATCAGTAGAAGTTGTATAGCAGAAATTAGACAAATTGAAAAAGAAATGGGAGAACAGGATGAAAACTTGTCAGCAGAGAAAGTGAATGAAGTGCTACAAGAAAAACAGAAAAAAGTAGAAAGAGCAAAGCAAATAGCAGAAGAATTAGTATCATTGGCAGAAGAATTAGGGAAAGATCCACAAGAATTTTTTAAAGGAGAATAAATGAAAATAGAAGAAAAAAATATAAAGGAATTGGAAGAATCATTGAACCATTATACAGAAATAAAAATTAAGTTTATACGTACAATAGATCAATATACGGAAAAAGAAAGAGAAATGTTTTGGAATAAATTTTATGAACGAAAATTAAATATATTATTTGATATTTTATACTATCATTACAACAATAATAATTTGACAATACAGACAAATCCATTTTTAAAAGTTCCAAAAGAAGAAGTAAAAAAATATAGAAAAATGATATGCATAGAATTAAGTAAGATGAATATTGATAAAATTGCATCAGAGAATATTTTATTAAAACAATATGAAACCTTAAAAGATAGAATCAAAAGTCAAAAAGAAGAATTTATATTTCATCCAGAATTTTGGAAAATATTTATGAATTTTTATTGTATATATAGTGACTAACCATTTTTGTGTAGCAATCCATTTTATATAACATTTATTTGAATTTCATATCAACAATTTATGATAATGTTCATAATATATACAGGGGATTATATGAATAATTGTCATTGTAAACAAATAGATATTTTAAAATGTATTGCCATCGGAATAACAATTATATTCTTAATGGTATTTATTGTTGTTATTATCATTTTTAATAATGATAATGTAGAAAAAGATATATTGACAGCAATTGCAGTACAAGGAGACAATACACAATTAGGAACAACAACAATAAAATTTAGTCAAAATGATATAGTTGTTGGAAATGCTCTTACACATGAAGAAGGAAGTGACATCATTTCAATTAATGAAACAGGGATTTATCAGATTTCTTATCAATTATTTGGAATAAAAGAAGGAGCAGGTTCTTTCAATTTTAATGCAGTATTGCTTGTAAATGATGTACCAGTTGAAAGCACTTTTAATGATGGACCTGTTTTGGAGGATTTAGTAAATAATCGTCTTACACTAACGAGTACAGTAATTTTAAGATTAAATGCAGGGAACACATTAAAATTAGCAGGTATATCTATTGAAGAAATCACATATGAAAAGGCAAGAATCGATATTGAGAAAATAGACTAAGATGTCTAAAAAAGGATTTGCATTATGAAGAGGAATTTGGTATAATATAGCGATAAAAAATATTAGGAGGTTTGTAGAAATGGACAAACGGAAGGCAATAGGAATTGTTGTAATTCAAGGGGTGAAATATCTATGTGTTGCAATTGTAGCAATTGTAGTAGGTGTTATGATAGCATCAAATACCTATGAAGAAAAGTTGCAAGACAAACAAGAATATGCTCAAAATGCATATAATCTGGGAAAGGCAGAATATTTAGGTTTAGAAAAACTGCCACCAGAGGAAACAGATGCATTCCAAGAGAAAATCCAAGAAATTATGAATTCAGAGCTAAGCTTACAAGAACAGGAGAAAGCTATGGATGAAATATTCTCGGTTTTACAGAGATATAGCGATATTATATTGCCGACAGAGGAACAATAGAATAATATTGATTCCAACACATGCAAAGAGGTACATCTTTCAACAAGGTGTACTTTTTTTGTTGAAAAAAGTAAGAGATTTTCTTATTTAACAAGAAAATAACAGTGCACGTAAAACTTAACATTAGATTGTATAAAATGAAAAATTATGGAAATACTGAAAATAAATACATAAGAAACTAAGGAGGTACAGATGGAAGATATCGATTTAAAAAATATGGTAATTTTAAAAGATTTACCATCCAATATCGTGAAAGAAGCCTATGTGGTTTTTAAATCTAATAAAATGATAAAGAAATTTCAAAAGATAAATAAAAATACAGAAAAAAAACAAGTAAATAGAGATTACGAGGATAGTGAATATGCTATAAAAGAGGCAGAAATGTTGGTTTCAGAATATATAGAAAGAGTAGAGAAATCTGAAAAAGAAACCATACTAAATTCCAAAATAAATAAAAAATTGAAAAAATATGCATATATAGCAAGTGTTATTATGATTTTACAGTTTATATTATTAGTTATCAAATAGGAATAAAACACCTTTTCCAAACATATAGTTTAACAAGAAACCAAGGAAGAGGTGTTTTTATATGGAAAGAACAATGACAGTAGAAGAAAGAATTAGACGAGCAGAGGAAATTTACGAACGTAGAAAAAGAAATGAAGGATTAACGGTTGTACAGGAGGAAAAAAATAAAAAAGAAAAAAATGAGAAAAAAGACATAAAACTATTAAAAAAAATGCTAATTCAATTGCTGGTTTGCATATGTATCTATTTAGTAATTTACACAATACAAAATAAACAATATATTTTTTCAGAGGATTTCATTAATAAAGTAAATGAAATCATTTCTTATGATATTGATTTTAAAAAATTATATGAAGATACTAAAAATTATGTAATGGGAATATTCAGCAAAGAAAATCAAAATAAAGAAAATAATGATACAAATGCTATAGAGAATACAGAAACAAACAATGGTATTGGAGGTGCAGTAGAAGAGCATACAGAAGAAAATGGGCAAGTGGAAGAAAATCAAAATTTATCTCAAGAAGAACAAGATATTCTGAATGTAAAAAATACAACAAGTTTTATAAAACCAGTAGAAGGAACGATTAGTTCTATATATGGATATAGAGAAACGGCAACAGGAACAGTTCCAAAAGACCATACAGGAACAGATATAGCGGCAGTAACAGGAACTAAAATAAAGTCAGCAACTGATGGACAGGTGGTTTTAGCTTCTGAAGAGGGAGATTATGGAAAACATATAAAGGTGCAAATAGGCGAAGTCAGTATTATTTATGCACATTGCAATAGCTTATATGTAAAAGAAGGAGATATGGTTACACAAGGACAAGAAATAGCAGAAATAGGATCTACTGGAAATTCAACAGGTCCACATTTACATTTTGAAATTCGAATATCGGAAAGAACGGTTGATCCACAAAAGATATTAGAATTATAAAGGAGAAAAGATGAAATTTAGGATTGATTTAAAAATATTTATACTTGCAATATTGTTTTTTATAACCAATCAAATAAAAATATATGCTATGATAATGTTATTTGCCATTATTCACGAATTTGGACATTTACTTGCAGGAATTTTATTAGGAATGAAACCTACTAAAATAGAAATAAAACCATTTGGTGTAGCTATTGATTTTGATATTACTAGAAGAGATTATACTATCAAGATAAAGAAAGGGAATCTTTTAGAAATCAAAAAAATATTTGTGGCATTTGCAGGACCGTTTACAAATGGATTGATAATTATTATGCTAATACTTTTTAATAAGATTTATTTCGATGATTATGATAAAATGATTATTATATTTTCCAACATGACATTAATTATTTTTAATATTTTGCCAATGTATCCTTTAGACGGTGGAAGAATGCTAAAGAGTATGATTTATATTTTTAAAGGAAAACATATAGCTGAAAAATACATATATAGAATATCTTATACAACTTTGATTATAATAACAATTATGAGTAGTATAGCAATATTATATTTAAAAAACATTGCCATATTTTTAGTGATTATTTTCTTATGGGGAATGCAAATGAAAGAGCAAAGGATATATAGAAATCGAAGAATATTATATGACACCATTCAACAAGAAATGAATAAAAGTGAATGTAAAAACATAGATATTTCTATTGAAAATAAAGTAAAAGTATAAATAAGGTTAAAGAAATTGGAGGGAAAACACAAATGATAAGAAAGAATAGAGGAATTACATTAATTTCATTATCAATAGCTGTTATTATTTTATTAATCATAACAGGTATGATAGTTTATTCTGCAAAAGATAGTATGTATATAAAAAATTTAACAAATATGCAAAATGACATAGCAAATTTAAGAGATAAAGTATCTTTATACTATTTAAAATATGGGAATATACCAGTCAAAACAGAATATGAGGATATTAGTAATTTACAAAATGGAAATATATTAGGTGTAAACGATACTGGAAAATTTTATATTATCGAACTAGAAAAATTAGAAGGATTAACTTTAAATTATGGAGAAGATTATGAAAGATATAAAACAAATGGATACACATATTCACCAGATTTAACAGATATCTATATTATCAATGAAGATAGTCATAATATTTTCTATGTAGAAGGAATTAGCATTACAGAAAATAATGAAACAAAAATGTATTATACAGATTATACTGAAGGAGATACACAACCAATAGAATTAAAAGTAGTAGAAGGAGATAATGTTTAAAATTAAAAAATATATAGCTATAATAGCCTTAAGTTAATTTTTTGCTTAAGGTTATTTATTTTTAAAAATAACGGAGGTGAAATAGCGATTGCTATTTTAACGTACGGAAATAATGGATTCCAAGGAAAAAATTAAGTAAATGTCAAATTGTAATAAATTTGTAATATTTTAGCAATCTTTTTGTAATTTTAGCAAGAAATATCATTGACAATTAATGGATTTCGTTATATGATATACACATCAAAAAATATGTGTTTTTAAATCCTAAGGAGGAAAATTATGGGAGAAGTAATTGTTATCACATCAGGTAAAGGTGGAGTAGGAAAAACAACAACAACAGCAAATTTAGGTTCTAGCTTAGCATTAGAAGGAAAAAAAGTAGTACTAATTGATACAGATATAGGATTACGTAATTTAGATGTTGTTATGGGATTAGAAAATAGAATTGTATATGACATTGTTGATGTTGTAGAAGAAAAATGTAAATTAAGACAAGCATTAATAAAAGATAAAAGATTTAAAGAATTATACCTATTACCAGCAGCCCAAACAAGAGATAAAAGCGCAGTAAATGAAGAGCAAATGAGAAATTTAGTCGAAAAACTAAAAGAAGAATTTGATTATATATTAATAGATTGTCCTGCAGGAATTGAACAAGGATTCAAAAATGCCATTGCTGGAGCAGATAGAGCAATTGTAGTGACAACAGCAGAGATATCAGCAATAAGAGATGCTGACAGAATTATAGGACTTTTAGAGTCATCAGAAATAAAAAATCCAGAATTGGTTATCAATAGAATAAGACCAAATATGGTAAGAAAAGGTGAAATGATGGATGTTGACGATATTGTTGATTTACTATCCATCGATTTAATTGGTGTTGTACCAGATGATGAATATATCATTACACAAACCAATAAAGGAGAACCAGTTATTCAAAATAGAAGAGCACCATCAGGAAAGGCGTATATTGAAATTGCCAAAAGAGTATTAGGTGAAAAAATAGAAGTAACCATTCCAGGAAGAGAAAAAGGATTTTTTGCAAAATTAAAAAGATTATTTAAAAAATCATAATAAAACAAAGGTCGGAGGGAAATTTAAGAATGTTTGAAAGCATAATGAAATTCTTTAACAAAATAAAAAAGAAAGAAGAAAAGATAGCCCCACATTCAAAAGAGGCTGCAAAAGAAAGATTACATTTAGTTCTTATGCAAGATAGAGCAAATGTTTCAGCGGATTTCTTAGAACTAATGAAACAAGAAATCATAGAAGTTATTAAAAAATATATAGATATAGATGAAGGAGCAATTGATGTCAGATTAACCAATAAAGAAAATGAAGACGGTACAAATGGTGCTCCAGCCTTATATGCCAATATTCCAATATTAAATATAAAAAATGAAGCAAGAAAGATGGAAAAAAAGAAAGAAGAAGAACAAGATAATAAGCAAGAAGAAATTAAGCAAGAAGAAAACAAAAATCAAGAAAAAGAAGATGATAAAGACAATAAAAAATCAGAGGTAGCAGAAGTAGAAAATGAGCAACAAGAAGTGGTAACAGAAGAACAAAATGCAAATTCTGACGATAAAAACGAAAAAATAGAAGAAACTAAAAATCAAGAAGAACAAAAAGAAAATAATATAGAAAATAAAGAAAAAATTGCAGAAGAAGAAAGAACAAAAGAAGAATTAAATCAAAAAAAATAATAGAAAAAGAGTGATTTAATGAGAAAAAGAGAATTAAAAAATATGGAGTGGGGAATTTTAGTTACTGCAATTATTCTATGTGTTATAGGAATAGTTGCATTATTTTCTGCCACGCAAGAAACTGAATATGAAGAATTTACAAAACAGATCATATGGTTTGTAGTTAGTTTAATAGCTATGGTAATTGTTATGTTTATAGATTATAACTTGTTATTAAAGGCATCACCAGTATTATATGGTATATTTATTGTATTATTGATAGGCGTATTATTTACATCTCCAATTAATGGAGCAACAAGTTGGTATAACATATTTGGATTTTCATTTCAACCTGGAGAATTCGATAAAGTATTTGTTATATTATTTTTAACATATACCATTATAAAAATTCAACGTAAAGGACAAGATGAAATTAATAGAATAACGAAATTACCAATTGCCTTAGCAGTTGTTGGAATACCGATATTATTAATTGTTATGCAACCTGATTATGGAACAGCATTAGCATATATTGTAGCAATGGCATTAATCTTATTTTCAGCAGGTTTAGACAAGAAATATATTATAGGAACTATTTTATTAATTGCCATAGCAGTGCCTTTACTATATAATTTTGTATTACCAGAACATGCGAAAACAAGAATTGATGTATTCTTAAATCCAGAATCAGATCCTAGAGGAGCTGGATATAATATTATTCAATCTAAAATTGCTATAGGTTCTGGTGGGCTAACAGGAATGGGGATTTTGAAAGGAAACCAAACACAATTAGGATTTTTATACCCAAAAACAACAGACTTTATTTACTCTGTTATTGGAGAAGAAATGGGATTTATTGTAGCAGGTGGTATTATATTGCTATATGTATATCTCATAACCAAATGTATTTATATTGCCAAAACTGCAAAAGATAAAGCAGGTTCTTTAATCGCAATAGGAATTACAGGAATATTTTTATTCCATGTATTAGAAAATATAGGAATGGTTATGGGATTATTACCAATAACAGGTGTACCACTACCTTTTGTCAGTTATGGAGGAAGCTCTTTAATTACAAACTTTATATGTATAGGACTATTATTAAATATTAGTGGTAAGAGACAAAAAACAATATTTGTTCAATAAAAGTAATTACAATTCAGTGTAAATGAGCTTGTATATATTTTTTTGATAAATTCCTCGGTTCAATACATGCTCTAGCCTTTCTAAAGATAAAAGAAACGAGCCTCTCGCTGCATCGCGCTTCCTCATTTCTTTTCTATTCAGAAAGGCTACGAGCATTCCAATCACATTCGTCATTCATCAAAAAATATATACAAGCTCATTTACATTGAATTGTATTAAACATATAGTTATCTCTTATTATATAGATAAAAATATCTACTTTAGAAGGAGAAATGATGAGTTATATCAAGAAATTAAAAATAGGAAATGTAGAATTAGAAAATAATTTAATATTAGCACCTATGGCAGGTGTAACCAATAGACCTTTTAGGATAATATGCAAAGAATATGGTGCAGGAATGGTTTGCACAGAAATGGCAAGTGCAAGAGCAATGTTTCATAATGATTTAAAAACTAAGAGATTGTTAAATACAGATGGAGAGAAAAGGCCAATTAGTATGCAAATATTTGGAAGTGATGAAGAATCAATGGCATATGCAGCAGAACATGTAAGTCAAAATGCAGATATTCTAGATATTAATATGGGATGTCCTGCACCAAAAGTTGTAAAAAATGGTGATGGTAGTAAATTATTATTAGATTTAGAAAAAGCAGAAAGTATCTTAAAAACAGTAATGGCACATTCAAAAGTTCCCGTTACTTTAAAAATTAGAAAAGGTTGGGATAAAGAAAACATTGTAGCTGTAGAAATAGCAAAAATTGCAGAAGCAGCTGGAATATCAGCAATAACTGTACATGGAAGAACAAGAAGTGAATTTTATACAGGAAAAGCTGATTTAGACATTATAAAACAGGTAAAAGAAAATGTACATATTCCAGTTATCGGAAATGGAGATGTGGTAGATGGTGAATCTGCAAAAAGAATGTTTGAATATACTGGTGTAGATGGTATTATGATTGGAAGAGGAACTTTTGGAAAACCATGGATATTTAAGGAAATTATTGAATATTTAGAAACTGGTAAAAAAATGGATGAACCAACAAATGATGAAAAACTAAAAATAATAGAGAAACATATAGATTTAGCAGTAGAAGAAAAAGGAGAAATTGCAATTAAGGAACTTCGAAAACATATTGCGTGGTATACTAAAAATCTTAAAAATTCAAGTGAATTTAGAAATTCTATTAATAAAATAGAAACAAAAGAGGAATTAATCCTTAAAATAGAAGAATATTTTAAAAGTCTCTAGAATAAGATGTAGCAAAGTGTTTTATTAGGAGGCTTTTTTTGAATAAAAATAAAATCTTAAAAAAATTAATCATCATAATGAGTATAATGACTATTTTTTTTGCTACATTTTTTTTTATAACAAAGAGTAAAAAAATAAAAATTGGAAATAATAGAAGTAGTCAAGAAATGATTGAAAATATTTTAAATATTAGTTCATATGAAAGTACAATAGAAGTAGAAGTCAATAGTAATAAAAATATGAACAAATATGTAATTAGACAAACATACATAGAACCCAATATATCAGAACAAGAAATATTAGAACCAGAAAATATACAAGGTGTAAAAATTACAAAAACAGAAAAGGAATTAAAGGTAGAAAATAGCAAATTAAATATATCAAAAATATATAATAATTATCCATATATGACAGATAATTGTATGGATTTAAATACATTTATAGAAATATATAAACAAAATGGAAAACAAGAATATGAGGAAAAGGACAGTGAAATTATATTAAAAACAGAAAATGAAAAAAATCCATATACAAAATATAGAATATTATATATTAGCAAAAAAACGGGCAAACCTACGAAAATGGAAATAAAGGATAATAGCAAAAAAACATTAATTTACATATTATATAGAGAAGTAAAGTTTCAATAAAAACTTTACTTGGCTAATATTTAAAATAAAACACATACTTGATAATATAACAATATTGGGAGTGAAAAAAATGGTAATAAAAAGAGGAGATATGTTTTATGCAGATTTAAGCCCAGTAGTAGGTTCTGAACAAGGAGGAATTAGACCAGTATTAATTATACAAAATGATTTAGGAAATAAATATAGTCCTACAGTTATTGCAGCGGCTATTACTTCACAAACAGGAAAAAATAAATTACCAACACATATAGAAATTGACTCAGAAAGTTGTGGGTTAAAAAACAATTCAGTTGTTTTAACAGAACAAATACGAACAATCGATAAAAGCCGTTTAAAAGAAAAGATAGGTCATATAGATGATGAAAAAATCATTAATCAAGTAAATAATGCATTAGGAGTAAGCTTTGGGCTAGAAGAGTAAAAGAGGATTTAAAATTTCTTAAATCCTCTTTTTATATTACACTTTTAATTTTTTAATAGTTTTTACTTCTTTATATAAATTATCAATAATTGCTTTTCTAGTTTGATATGCTTCTATATATTCTTGATGAATTTGTTCTAGATTATCAACAGTTTCATCAGGTCTTGCTAATACTTTAATTCCTTCTTCATAATAACTTTTGTTTTTTTCACTTTTTGCTTTTTCCATTTTTTCTTTATATTTTAACATTTGTTTTAATCGTTTGATTTCTTCTGCTAAGTTATCAACATAACTTTGTGTACAAGAAATTTCATATTCAATATCATCAATAACAACTTTGAATAAAGTACGAACAATAACAGGATTGCTTTTTCCAAGTTTTGCTTCTTCAGCAAGGTGATTTAATGTTCCAGAATAATTTGGTGTGACAGAAGGTTTTGTTTCATCAACTAAAATTTTTAAAGTATCAGATATACCAATATGTGATTTATATTGCCTTTTACTAACAATAGCGTCATATTCATCAGCTACTCGGATGATTTGACCTTCATAAGGAATATCTTTTTTTGTTAATCCTTGAGGATATCCTGAACCATTTAATGCTTCATGATGATATAAAGGACCAGCAGCATAAGGCCTTAATTTCAAATCTTTCATACACATTTCATATCCTAATGTAGTATGTGTTTTCATAACTTCAAATTCTTCATCTGTTAACTTGTCAGGTTTTTGTAAAATGGCAGGTGGAATAAATAATTTTCCAATATCATGTAGATAAGCACAAATAGTGCAATATTCAGTAAATCCTTTATTACAATGTAAGTATTCACAAAGTCTACAAGTTAAAGCTGCTACATTTTCACAATGTTTTCTAGTAAAAACATCTAAAGTATCTAACATATCTAATTGATAACGCATGGTTTTATCTAAGTTATATGATTTTAAACTCGTTTTATCATAAAAATCGAATTCTGGTTGTTTCATAATCTCATTCCTTTCTCAAAACACCAATCTAGTTACAACAAATGTGTTTCTTGTCAAATTTATTATTGTTTTTTAAATATCATTATGTTATTAAAAATATGATACCATTAAATAAAAAAAACTGCAATAAGAATAAAAAAAAATGGGAGAAGTCATGATGGACAGATAAAGAAAGAGAGCAAAACCTTATAAATCTAAAGAGAAATAGATAGATTGACATAATTTGGAAAATGGTATATAATATTTATTGTCGAAGCTTGGAAACCCTAATTCAGAAGAGGAGGTTGAGGAAAATGAGCACCAGTTATTTAAAGTTATATAGATTCATAGAGAATTATGCAGTAAAAAAAGAGTTGCGGAATACGCTAATCGCATTGCCACTTGCTGTAAAGTATCACGAGGGGCAAAAGCGAGATGATGGTGAACCTTATGTCATGCACCCAATGAGGGTATGTGCTACTTTAATCTTGCTAAGGATTGAAGAAGCTTTTAGAAAGGCATATCCGAACAAAAGTCAAGAATGGGTGTGGCGGCAATGTGACATCACTTTTGCTACAGCATTATTACATGACTCTATAGAAGAAGCTCAAATACCTAAAAAGGGCAAAGAGCTGGTCACAGTCTATCACCTCGACAAAGAGGTTTTGAAAAATGTCAGAATTCTTTCGAAACCACCTAAGAGGAAAAAGCATTTTTGGAGTCAAAGGTATAGACCAAGAAAATATTATCGAAAGATATCTCGATCGTTAATAGATTCAATGGTAAAGCCTGCTGATCGAAAAGACAATTGCAGAACATTTGGAGTATTTCCTGCAAAACGGAAGAAAAAATATATTATTGAGAATTATGAGTACATATATCCGTTATGCAAAAAAGCCAAAAGGAAATACCCTGAATTTGTGCGAATATTTGATACGCTCGAAAGATTAATAAAAGAGAATGCGGGACGATATGAATATCTATTAGATGCAAAAACTGGTAACCTCACAGAGAGAGTCAACACATGTTGACTCTCTCAACCTTTTTATATAAATGAAAATATATTTAGGACAAATTTACACCAACTATTAAAAAAATAGAAGGTACTTTCTAATAGATAAGCTTGAAAAATAGGGGAAATTATGGTATTATAGGTAAGATAAAATAAACAAGGAAAAAGTTGAGCAATTCAATTATTTTCTAACTGGATGGATACTTAAAGAAGGGATGAGATAAAATGTACAGAACAAAAACTTGTGGAGAATTAAATATCAAAAATGTAAAAGAACATGTTGAATTAGCAGGATGGATTCAAAAAATAAGAGATTTAGGTGGAATGACCTTTATTGATTTAAGAGATGAATTTGGAATTACACAAATTGTAGTAAATGATGAGGAATTAAAGAAATTTGTAAAAGAATTACATACAGAAAGCTGTATCCACATAGAGGGAGAAGTTGTGGAAAGAGCAAGCAAAAACCCTCATATGAAAACAGGAGATATAGAGGTTGTTGCTGAAAAAATAGAAGTATTAGGAAAATGTAAAAACGTACTTCCATTCGAAGTTAATACAGACCAAGAAGTTAGAGAAGATTTACGATTAGAATATAGATTTTTAGATTTAAGAAATGAAAAACTACATAATAATATTTTATTACGTTCAAAAATATTAAAAACCATAAGAGACAAAATGGACGAATTAGAATTTACAGAAATTCAAACACCAATTTTAGCAAATTCTTCACCAGAAGGTGCAAGAGATTATTTGGTACCTAGTAGATTAAATCCAGGGGAGTTTTATGCACTTCCACAAGCACCACAACAATTTAAACAATTATTGATGGTTAGTGGATTTAATAAATATTATCAAATAGCACCATGTTTTAGAGATGAAGATCCAAGAGCAGATAGAGCACCAGGAGAATTTTATCAATTAGACTTTGAAATGAGTTTTGCTACACAAGAAGATGTCTTTAAGGTTATTGAAGAAGTGGTACCATATACATTTGAAAAATTTACAGATTGGAAAGTGGATAAAGGACCATTTGTTAGAATTCCATATAAAGAAGCTATGGAGAAATATGGAATTGATAAACCAGATTTAAGAAATCCATTAATCATCCAAGATGTAACAGAAGTATTCAAAGATTCTGATTTTAATGCTTTTAAAGATAAAACCATCAAAGTGATTATTGTACCAAATGGAGCAGAACAAGGAAGAAAATTCTTTGATAAAATGGGTGAATTTGCAACAACAGATGAAGTAGGCGCAAAGGGATTAGCATGGACAAAACTAGATAATGAAGGAAATGTACAAGGTGGTATTGCAAAATTTATCACAGACGAAATCAAAGAAAAACTAGAAAAAGATTTTGGACTAGAAAAAAATGCAAGTATTTTCTTTATTGCAGATGAATTTGAAAAAGCACAAAAAATTGCAGGATTAGTCAGAATAGAATTAGGAAAACGATTAGATTTAATTGAAAAAGGTGTATATAAATTCTGCTTTATTGTAGATTTTCCAATGTATGAATTATCTGATGAAGGAACGATTGATTTTAGCCATAATCCATTTTCAATGCCACAAGGTGGTTTAGAAGCTTTAGAGAATAAAGATCCATTAGATATCTTAGCATATCAATATGATTTAGTATGTAATGGATATGAAATGGCATCAGGAGCTGTTAGAAATCATAACCCAGAAATTATGGTAAAAGCATTTGAAATTGCAGGATATAGTGAAGAAGATGTTAAAAATCGATTTGGTGCATTATATAATGCCTTCCAATATGGAACGCCACCACATGCAGGTGCTGCACCTGGAATTGATAGAATGATTATGCTAATTGCAGATTCTCAAAATATAAGAGAAGTTATTGCATTTCCAAAGAACAAAAAAGCAAGAGATTTATTGATGAGAGCACCATCTGTTGTTACAGAACAACAATTAAAAGATGTGCACATTAAATTAGATTTAGATGAAAAATAAGGAAAGCAGGAGGAAAATATGGAATATAGATATAGACCAAGTGGAGTTTGTTCAAGAGAAATGATAATTGAATTAGATGGTAATATTATAAAAAAATTAACTATTGTTGGAGGATGTGCTGGAAATACAGTAGGAGTATCTAGATTGATAGAAGGAATGAACATTAATGAAGCAATTAGCAGATTAAAAGGGATTCCTTGTGGTACAAGAGGAACATCTTGTCCAGATCAATTATCAAAAGCATTAGAAGAAGTGAAAGAAAAATATAAGATAGATTAGTGATTATAAAATTGGAATGAGGAATTTTAATGAAAGAAAAAGTGTTGTTAGGAATGAGTGGTGGCGTAGATAGTTCTGTGTCAGCCATTCTTTTAAAAAAAGCAGGATATGAAGTCATTGGTTGTACAATGAATTTATTAGATGAACCTAATGAAGAAGCAATAAAGGATGCCAAAAAAGTATGTGAAAAATTAGGTATTGAGCATCATGTTTTTGATTGCAGAAAAGAATTTAGGTGTCATGTGATTGATACTTTTATTTCTGAATATGAAAATGCAAAAACACCAAATCCTTGTGTGGAATGTAACCAATATTTGAAATTTGGTACTTTTTATGACAAGGCAAAAGAATTAGGTTGCAAATATATTGCAACAGGACATTATGCGAAAAAAGAATATTCAGAAAAATATAAACAATATGTTTTAAGAAAATCAAATGAAGAGAAAAAAGACCAGACATATTTTTTATATACCATTCCAAAAGAAAAAGTAGAGTATATTTTATTTCCATTGCAAGATAATATCAGTAAAGAAGATACAAGGCTATTGGCAGAAGAATATGGATTAGAAATTGCCAGTAAAAAAGACAGCCAAGAAATTTGTTTTATAAAAGATGATGATTATCAAAGATTTTTAAAAGAAAATATGCCAAAACAGCCAAAAAAAGGAAAGATTGTTTTAACAACAGGGGAAATTTTAGGAATCCATAATGGATTAATCAATTATACAATAGGGCAAAGAAAAGGTTTAGGAATTTCTTATAAAGAACCATTATATGTTGTAAAATTAGATATTAAAAACAATCAAGTAGTTGTTGGTACAGAAACAGAATTATATAATAATCAATTGGAAGCAATGAATGTCAATTGGATTGTAAATGTTGAAAATCAATTAGAAGAAGGATTAGAATGTTTTGTGAAAATTCGATATAGGGCAAAAGAAGCAAAAGCAAAAGTAGTAAAAGAAAATGGAATCATAAAAGTGATTTTTAAAGAACCACAAAGAGCAATTACTCAAGGACAGTCTGTTGTATTTTATGATGAAGATGGAATTGTTTTAGGTGGAGGAAAAATTAAATAAAAAAGTAAAAGAAAAAAGGAAGGAAAATCGTGTTTGGATTTTCCTTCCTTCTCTTTGGTGATTCCGTCCCATTGTATCGAAGTTTGATTTAAAGATTTTTACCACTTATGGCATAAGCAATTATGTTACCGCAAAAAACTAACTTTCTTAGTCCGGGAAGTTTTGGGAAGTCTTCTGCTTTTGGAAGCTTTCCATCTTTGGTTACCTCGAACCTGTGATCGGGAAGGTGAATTTCCTGAGCCTCAGCTAAAATGAAAATCCATATCCCTAAATTCTGATCCCAGTAAAGGGAGGTCATTGGGTTGAGTTTTCAATGCTGCATTTTAATTATATCATGTTTACATAAGAAAGTTAATTATTTGCTATTCACGATTTCATCAGCCTGTGCTTGTGTAATATATTCATTTTCCACCATTGTTTTTAAAACATGAGCTTGTCTTTGATTTGCTAAATCTGGATTAACGGTTGGAGCATAGACAGAAGGGGCATTGGGAACACCAGCAAGCATAGAAGCCTCATCTAAATTTAAATCTTTTGGGGCTTTATTATAATATCCCATACTCGCATCATAAATCCCATAATAGCCATCTCCAAAATAAGCACTATTCACATATAAAGCAAAAATTTCATCTTTTGAAAAATTTTGCTCTAAATCATAAGCAGCAAATAGTTCACCTAATTTTCTTGTTGCAGTTTCTTCTTGTGTAAAGACTAAATTTTTGGCAACTTGTTGTGTAATGGTACTACCACCTTCTTGTAACTCACCAGTTCTAAAGTTTGTCCAAAGTGCTCGAGCAATACCAATAAAATCAACAGGACCATGGTCATAATATCTTCTATCTTCTACAGAGATAACTGCATGGATATAATCTTGAGATAATTCACTAAAAGGGGTATAGTGTTCATCTTCTGTTACTTCTGATGTTCTTGTCAACAATGGCTTTTCATCTAATGCTTTAGAATAGCTAACAAAACCAATGATGCCACATACAATAACAGCAATTAAAATCAATATAAAAATAATCAATAATAATTTTCTAAAAAGTTTCATAAATTCTCCTTTTTGTACAGTATATACTATATAAAAAGATTTTTAAAGATAATTCATAAAATTTTAATAAAGAAAATACATTCATAAGAATTAAGTTAAGACATAAAATAATATAAATCAATATAAAAAGGAGGATGTTATGGAACAAACTGTCAATTTTACTAAAATGCATGGATTGGGAAATGATTATATTTACATAGAAGCCATAAAAGGTAATCATCAAATAGATGAAGAAAAAAATATACAAAAGATCGTACGCTATTTATCAGATAGACATTTTGGGATTGGAGGAGATGGCGTTATTTTTATAGAAAAAAGTAAAAATGCAGATTTTAAAATGAGAATGTTTAATAGTGATGGTTCTGAAGCAGAAATGTGTGGAAATGGTATACGTTGTTTTGCAAAATATGTATATGACGAAGGATTTACACAAAAAGAAATTATAAAGATTGAAACTTTAGCAGGAATAAAAGAAGTAACATTCATAAAAGATAAACAAAATAGAATAGAAAAGGTGAAAGTAAATATGGGAATTCCCAAAATAGAAGAAAAGAAACAGATATTCCTTTTTGACGAAAAGATGGAGATAAATGTTATATCTATGGGAAATCCACATGCAATCATATTTGTAGATAATGTAGAACATATAGACATAGAAAAGTATGGATCATTTATAGAAAATCATGAAATATTTCCTCAAAAAACGAATGTAGAATTTGTACAAATTTTGGATAAAAATTTAATAAAAATGAGAGTATGGGAAAGAGGAGCAGGAGAAACTCTAGCTTGTGGAACAGGTGCATGTGCATCTGTTGTGGCAGGAGTAATCAACAATTTAACAAGAAGAAAAGTGAAAACATTATTAACTGGTGGAGAGTTAGAAATTGAATGGGAAAAGGAAACAAATGAAATATATATGACAGGAATTGCGACAAAAGTATTTGATGGAAAAATAAAATTGGACATTTGAGAATATGTATTCTTAAATGTCCAATTAGATATTAAGATATTTTTTTACTTTCTTTTTGTGAAGCAATCATTTCATCTATGATTTCAGCAATGACAACACGTTCATTATAAGGATATTTTACACCCATATATTCAATATAAAGATCATTACCAAGACCAGGAATAACTAAAATATCATCTTTATTCATCATATGAATGGCATATCGGATGGCTTCTGTTCTATTTAAAATAACCGTATAGGCACCACCAGATTTTTTTAGACCAACTTCAATATCTGCTAATATTTTTCTAGGATCTTCTGTTCTTACTTGATCAGATGTTAAAACAGTGAAATCAGCTAATGTTCCTGAAATTTCACCCATGATAGGACGTTTTTTAGCATCTCTGTCACCACCGACACCCCAAGTACAGATAACTCTACCTTTGGTATATGGTTTTACAGTTTTTAAAATAGATTCTAAGCTAGAAGGTGTATGTGCATAATCAATCATGATGGTATAACCTAATTTATTAGGAACCAATTCACTTCTACCAAAAACACTAAATGGATTTAATCCATTTTTAATACTATCAATGGTAGCTCCAAAATATCTAGTTACAGCAATAGCACCAAGTGCATTGTAAGCCATATATTTTCCTGGGATAGATACAGTTACATTATCTGTATAGTCATTTGTGATTAAATCAAATGAAACAGAAGCATTGGTATAAGAGAAATCTTTTGCCATGACATCCGCTTTATGGTCAATTCCAAAAGTGATGATAGATTTGTTTCCTAGTAAATCAACGGCTTTTCTAGTATAATCATTGTCTAAATTAAGAACACAAACAGGAGCTAATTTCATGATAGAAAGCTTTGCTTGATAATAATCTTCCATATTAGGATGTTCATTAGGACTGATATGATCTTCACTTAAATTTGTGAAAAGACAAATATCAAAATCACATCCAACAACTCTATCAAGTTTCATAGATTGAGAAGAAACTTCTAGAATAGCAATATCAACACCTTCTTTAACCATCATATCTAAAGATTGTTGTATTTTATAACTTTCAGGTGTCGTTCTGTCTGTAATTTCTAATTGTTCATCATTAATGTAAATAGCAATACTTCCAATTAATCCTACTTTATATCCTTGTTTTTGTAAAATAGATTTTATCATAAAAGTAGATGTGGTTTTACCTTTTGTTCCTGTAACACCAATTAGTTTTAATTTTTTAGAAGGATGATCATATAAATTACAACTGCATAATCCTAAATTTTTTCTAATAGAATCAACTTTTATTATAGGAATATTTGGATAATTCACATCATCCATATTGGTATCTTGATCAACCACAATAGCAACTGCACCATTATCAATTGCACTATCGATAAAAGCAAGTCCATTTAATTTGTAACCATTAATGGCAAAAAAAAGTCCATTCGGTTTTATGAGACGAGAATCAGAAGATATATTTGTGATTTCTACATTTAAATCACCTTTAGAATCCATAATATCAATATCTTTGAAAACATCTTTTAATTTCATATTTAACACCTCTTAATTTGTTTTATTGTTTATGCTTTTTATATTATAAAACTTTTTTTTATAAAAGTACAGGAAAAAAGAAAAAATACAGAAAAAATAAAATAACAAAGCAACAAGTTATCATTCGGTGTCGAATTCCTGAAGGATATATATATTATATTTTTCGCTATCCCAACACTTTACAGACTTTAACGAAATCAGCTCCCACGGGACTGTCGCTGATTTCATAAGAGTCTGTGCGTGTCGGTCCCCACGAAACCCGCTTAAAATATAATATATATATTCTCCAAGAATTCGACACCGAACTGTAATAGTTGCAAAACATATATAGATGTGATAGAATGGCGGTGGATAAAATATAACTATATTTTATTAATAAAAGTTTAATTTTCTCAAATTAAACGGTATATATAGAAAGGAATTTAATAAAATGAGTAAAATCAATGAAAATTTTTTGAATTTACAAGATAGCTACTTATTTTCTACTATAGCAAAAAAAGTAGCCGAATACACAAAAAATCATCCAGATAAGGAAATGATTAAATTAGGAATAGGAGATGTTACAAAACCAATTGTTCCAGCTTGTTTAGAAGCAATGCATAAAGCAGTTGATGAAATTGGAACGCCAGAAGGATTTAAAGGATATGGTCCAGAACAAGGATATGAATTTTTAAGAAGAGCTATTGTAGAAAATGACTATAAAGCAAGAGGCGTGGATATAGAGCTAGATGAAGTATTTGTATCAGATGGGGCAAAATGCGATTGTGGTAACATTGTCGACATATTTGCAAAAGAGAATAAGGTTGCGATTACTGATCCTGTATATCCAGTATACTTAGACACAAATGTTATGTCAGGTAGAAGTGGAAAATATAAGGAAGAAACAGGAACATATGAAAATATTGTATACTTACCAGTAACAGCTGAAAATGATTTTAAACCAGCTTTACCAAAAGAAAAAGTAGATATGATATATTTATGTTTCCCAAATAATCCAACAGGAACGGTATTAACCAAAGAAGATTTAAAAGTTTGGGTAGATTATGCAAAAGAAAATAACAGTATTATATTATATGATGCTGCATATGAAGCATTTATAGAAGAAGATAATGTACCACATAGTATTTATGAAGTAGAAGGTGCAAAAGATGTAGCTATTGAATTTAAGAGTTACTCAAAGACTGCAGGATTTACAGGTGTTAGATGTGCTTATGTAGTAATTCCAAAAACAGTAAAAGGCTATACAAAAACTGGAGAGGCAGTTGAATTTAATAAACTTTGGAATAGAAGAACTTGTACAAAATTTAATGGTGTATCATATATTGTACAAAGAGCAGCAGAAGCTACTTATACACCAGAAGGAAGAAAACAAATAGAAGAAAATATAGGGTATTATAAAGAAAACGCTAGAATTATCAAAAACGGATTAGAAGAAGCAGGGTTTACTGTATATGGAGCTGTAAATTCACCATATATTTGGTTAAAAGTACCAGAAGGAATGACTTCATGGGAATTCTTTGATAAACTCTTAGAAGAGGTAAACATTGTGGGAACACCAGGAAGTGGATTTGGACCTCATGGAGAAGGATATTTTAGACTAACTGCTTTTGGAACAAAAGAAAATACAATAAAAGCAATTGAAAGAATAAAAAATTGGAATATATAATAAAGAGGAAAACAATTAGAGATTTTATTTCTAATTGTTTTTTCGTTTAAAATAAAACAATACAATTGAAAAAAAATTAAGTAAAAGGTATAATACAATGGGTGAAGAAAAATGGAGAAAACGAAAAAGGAAATATTTTTAAATAAACTCATAAAAAGAATGAAAGAAGAGGAAAAAAATATTGATAAAGCAAGTCAAATAGATAGAAAACATTATAAAATGAAAGTGAATATCAATAGATTTATACAAATTACTGAAAATCTAAAAGATAAAGATATAGGAATATTTACAGACGAAAATGTAATGATAACACATAATGGAAATCCCTATATAACATTCATTTTAGTAATTAAAGCAATTTGTAGTAATACCAATTTAGAGATATGTGTAAATGAAACAATGGTAGGAGTCAATAGTGTGATTGTGAAAATCATAGAAGAAGTATTAAAAGAATTAAGGATACATCTACAGATTGAGGTTATAAGAAATTTAGAAATATTAAAAAATAAAAAAGAAACGAAAATCATTGTTTTGCAAGATAAAGCACAATATTCAAAATTACGAAAAGCAAAAGTCCAAAATGTATATTATAGACCAATATATAATGTGGCTTTATACATAGATGATGAAGAATTTGAAGAAATCAAACAAGATATCATACAATATTGTGATGAGAATTTTATAGAAATAGAAATATATGATGCAGATAATGTGGAAGATGCAATAGAACAATTAGAGGCAGACAATGAAGGGGAATATGCGTTAATTCTAACAAAGCAAAAAATAGATAAAGATAAAATAAAAGAATTAAAGGAAAAAGAGAATATAGAAATGAACATTAATAAAAATATTTTAACAGAATTAGAAGAAAGAATCATAAATAAAAAAATTGGATAAGTAGGTGAGAGAAAATGGCAACTGTAAGAGAAATGAAGAATTTATTAAGCAAAGTAGAGATAACAATCAGTGAAGATGATATAAGAGATGCAATAGAAATTGTACAAAAAGGAGAAACATTAAAAGCGGGAGAAACAATAGAAGATAAGCTTTTAAATAATGCATCAAATATTAATTTTAAAAAATTATTAATCATTATTGTTAAGAGAAGACAAGAATTATTAAATAGATATAAAAGTCAAAAAGTATCTAATCTTTTAGAGGAAATGAATGAGAAACAATTAGAAAAAGCAATCAAATTTGCAAAAGCATATATCAAACCAGAAGAATTCGTGAAAGTAGTGACATTAGATTATACATCTGAAGGAGAACCGCCTATACGTAGAATGATAGATTCTAAAACAGTTGTATATGGTCAAAAGATAGAAGAGAAAAACAAACTGTATGAAAAAATAAAAGATACATTACCAGATTTAGAAGTGGTTATGTTTATGGAATTATTCAAAAATATATTAGAAGATGACAATTTAGCAAAATTAGAATTTAAAGAACAAGTGAATGATTTTATGATACAAGAGAATATAGATTCAAAAACGATAGATACATTTTGGAAAAGTATACCAAAAGCTGAAAGTGACGAAGAAGTAAAAAACATATGTGCAGTTATTAACAAGAAAAAATTTAACGAAAGGATGAGAGACTTAATTCAAATTTGGGGACCATATATCAATGCAGAAAAATGTATTTTATTTTATGGATGTTGTATTGGTAATGAATTAGAAAAACGGAAAACCATTAGATCTAAAAGAGACGATTTTCTTGAAAAACATGGAAGATTTATTAAAAGATATTCATAAACATACAAAGATTAGTGATAATGAAGAAAAGTGGTTTGGAATAGAGGATATTTATGGAGTTTTTTCTAAGTGGAATCCAGAAACAGGAGAATATTGTACAGATAAAGATTTAATGACGGGAAAAAAATTATTGAGTGAAACAAATGGTTATGAAAACTATTGTAACAAGGAAGAATTAAAAAAGATTGCACAGGCAGAACAAAACTTGTTATATTTAGCACAAACGAAAAAATTAAGCAATGCAACTATCTATACAATTGCCATGAATCATCCTGTATCAGAAGATACTTTAGCAGGATTATATCAATGTGGTGCTTTTAGTCTAAAACGAGTAGAAACATATGCTAGCCAAAAAGGCATGAATCTAAATCAAATAAAAGAAAAAATCAAAGAACAAAAACTTCAGGAAAATGAAATAGTGGATTTAAATAATAAAGAAACTTGGGACTTACTAACACCAGATGAAAGATTACAGATAGCTGCCAAAAGCATAGAGAATGGAAATTATGAAACAATAAAAGGAAGAATAGAAGAACTTTATGACATACAAGAAATCGCCAATTTATATAAAGAACTTTACCATGAAAGAGAGCAAGAAGAACAAAATCAAGAATTTCAAGAAAAAAGAAAGAAATACAAAAATTTAATAATATTACACAATGCCTTAGGAATGCAAAATAGAGAAGATATCATACTTTTGTTAGAAGAAGACTTAAGTGATGAAATGTTGACCAATTTATATAGTGATTATGTCATTAGTATGGATGTTCTTGAAAGTTATGGAGATAAAGAATTGGTAATAGAAGCATTTGAACAGGGAAAACTTCATGAAAAAGATATGAAAGAAGCGATTTTAAGATATCCAATACCATTAGAAGAACAACAAATTTATCAATATTATCAACAAAATATTTTAATCCCAAGAGATATATTAACATTATATATAAATGATAGAATCAACTTAGATACGATTAAAAGAATCAATGAGAAATTGCCAGAAGAACAAAAAATAGATTTAGAATTAAAAGAAGAAGAATTAGCAAATCTATATCAAAATGCTAAAAAGGAAAAGAAACGTAAACATGTAAATAGTGATATCATTGTGAAATATAAAAGATATGGATTATTATACCAAACACTAAAAAGAGAAAATTTAAATGAAGAAGAAAAACTGGAATCAGATAAAAAAATACTAGAACATATGACAGATGTTACACAAGAAGATATCATGGAACTATACAAAGATAATTTATTAATCTTAGAAACTGTATTACAACAAGGAGGAAATGATTTAGTAAAAAAATTAACCCTTCAAGGTGATTTGAGAACAAATGATGCAAGAAGATATTTTGAATCTGAGAAAGAAAAAGTAAGTATAGAGGAAATATTACAAAATCCAGATATGGATGAAACAGAAAAATTGATATTAATCTATACAACATATGGTGACAATGTCAAGAAAAGAGAAAAATTAGTAAAAAACTATATTTCTGCATATGCATCAGATATAAAAGGAGAAAACACAACAACCAGAAAGAAAAAAGAGGAAGAAGAGAGGCTAACAAGTGGTAAAAATACAGTAACAGATCCATATCAAAGATGGAAACTTTTAGCATTATTAGATAAAAATTATAGTAGAAAATATGTAGGTGGATATTTAATTGTCAAATTACACAATACACAAAAAGCCATTATAGAAAAGTTGTATGGAAAAAAGTATGGGGAAGTAGAACCAGGATATAATGCATCAACATTTTGTTTAGCAACAGAAGAATATGAAAAATTAGAACCAGAACTCATTAGAGATAAAAATAAAGGTAAAAGATTTGATATTGCAAAATTAAGAAAGGAAGCAAGAAATCATCCAGAAATCATTACAAAAGTAACACATCATTCTGCCAGATATGATGAAAAAGGAAATGAAAAAAACAGTTGGGTAAAAAGATTATTACAATATGTGTGTGATAAAGAACCAGAAAAAGTATATACAGAAGAGGAATTGAAGCAAATCAGCGAATGTTCAAAAGCAATTGAAAATTCCAGAAAAGAAATAGAAAGATGATATTGTAAAGAGAAACCATATGGAATTTAGGTAGGTTTCTCTTTAACAATTTGTAAATAGAAAAATACTTATCATTTAATATACAACAATATCATATTTAAAGAAATTAAATAAAAACAAAAGTTCGAAAGATATTGACTTTTTTAGATGGAATTTATATAATGTGAAAGAACAAAAAATAGAAAAGGAGCAAAAAATGAAAGAAGAATTTTTAAAATTATTAAGAACAGTAAATCGAGAAGGAATAGAAGATATTATTAATTTTTTAGAAAAGTCAGACTTTTTTAAAGCACCAGCTAGTACTAGATTTCATGGAGATCATGAAGGGGGATTAGTAGAGCATAGTTTAAAAGTATATGAAATTTTAAAACATAAAGTAGAACACAATATAAAAGGTGTAACAGTACCAGAAGAATCTATTATTATCATTGGATTATTACATGATATCTGTAAAACAAACTTTTATAAAGTAGATTATAGAAATGCAAAAAATGCACTAGGTGTATGGGAAAAAGTACCATATTATACGATTGAAGATACCATTCCATATGGACATGGAGAAAAATCTGTCATGATGATTACAGAATATATGAAATTAACACCAGAAGAAAAATATGCGATTCGTTGGCATATGGGATATACAGAACCAAAAGAATTATATAATGCAATAGGTGCATCTTATACCAAATATCCAATAGCATTATTAACACATGAAGCAGATTTAGAAGCAACATATTTTTATGACACATAGAGGTTGAAAACTTTTAAATAACAAATAAGGAAAGGAAAAAGCGTATGTTAGCATATATAAAAGGAACATTAGAAATGAAAATGACAGAATATGTGGTCATTGATGTAGGGGGATTAGGATATAAAGTATTCATGTCAAGTATTGGAATGGAGAAATTAGGAAATATAGGAGAACAAGTAAAAGTATATACATATTATAGAGTAAGAGAAGATGATATTAGTATCTATGGATTTAATACAAATGAAGAATTAAGAATGTTTGAGCTATTATTATCAGTAAGCGGAGTAGGAGCGAAAACAGCATTAGCAATGCTTGCAGTATGTACACCTTCTGAATTTGTATTAGCCATTGTATCAGAAGATATTAATGTATTAACATCTATTCCAGGAATTGGACCAAAATCTGCAAAAAGAATTGTTTTAGAATTGAAAGATAAAATTAAAAAAGAACAACAAATTCAAGAGTTAACAAATGCATCTCAAAATAATAAAGCAATAAATGAAACAAATACAAAAGTAAAACAAATGATTGAAAATGATAACAAAGTACAAGAAGCCATAGCAGCATTACAAGTATTGGGATATAACAAAAAAGAAATAGAAAAAGCATTTATGACATTAGATAAAACAAATTTAACAACAGAAGACTTGATTAAGAAAGGATTAATGATTCTAGCAAATTAAAAAAGGAATGAAGAAGTTATGAATAGTAATGAACCATTAGCATTTAGAGTGAGGCCTAGAAATTTAGAAGAATATGTTGGACAAGAACATGTTTTAGGAAAAGACAAGATATTATATAGAACAATAAAGGCAGATAGATTGTCTAGTATTATCTTATTTGGACCACCTGGATGTGGAAAAACATCATTAGCAAGAGTGATTAGTGAAACTACAAAATATAAATTTTATAAAATCAATGCAGTTACTTCTGGAGTAGCAGATATTAAGAGAGTGGTAGAAGAAACAAAAAATTTTATGATTAATCCAGCTGGAAAAAGTATTTTATTTATTGATGAGATTCATAGATTTAATAAATTGCAACAAGATGCATTACTACCTTTTGTAGAAAATGGAACTGTTATCTTAATTGGAGCAACAACAGAAAACCCATATTTTGAAGTGAATAAAGCTTTGATTTCTAGGTCAATGGTTATCAAGCTAGAACCATTAACAACAGAAAATATTTTTACAATTTTAAAAAGTTCTCTTACAAGAAAAGATGGATTAGGGGAATATAATATCAAAATAGAGGATGAAACATTAAAAAAATTAGCAGTGATTTCTAATGGAGATGTGAGAACAGCCTTAAATGGATTAGAAGTCGCAGTGTTAACAACCAATATGGATACAGATGGATATATCCATATTACAGATGAAGTTATCAAAAATAGTGTACAAGATAGAAAAGCGATATTTGATAAAAATGGAGAAGCACATTATGATAATATTAGTGCGTTTATTAAATCCATGAGAGGTTCTGACCCTGATGCAGCTGTATTTTATTTAGCCAGAGCTTTAAATGGAGGAGAAGATCCGATGTTTTTAGCAAGAAGAATTGTGATTTGTGCTTCTGAAGATGTAGGATTGGCAAATCCACAAGCTTTGGTGGTAGCAAATTCTGCTATGCAAGCAGTACATATGGTTGGGATGCCTGAAGCAAGAATTATCCTATCAGAAGCGGCAATATATGTAGCAGTATCTAAAAAATCAAATGCAGGTTATTTGGCAATTAATAAAGCGTTAGAAGATGTAAAAAATAAAGAAACGGGAGAAGTACCAATGCATTTAAGAAATGCACCAATCGAAGATATGAAAAATTTGGGATATAGTAATGGTTATTTATATCCACATAACTTCCCTGGACACTATGTAGAACAACAATATTTACCAGATGAAATGATAGGAACAAAATATTATATAAAAGATGAGAATATTGATTTATAAGAATAAGATAAAGAGTTATATATTAAAGATGACATTTTATAAAAAAACTGTCATCTTTATATTTTTTAGTATATGATATCAAAATGTGGAAACTATAGATAGAAATATAACAAGAGGAGGAGAAAATGCTAAGAGAAGGGAATGATGGACAAGATACAAAAGAAAATCAATGGAAAAATGAAGATGAAATATATGTATTTGAGTTACAAAAATTTTTCGATGTAGTAGAAAATGTGGAAGATGAAGAATTAAGAAAAGCAATTATAGCTCAAATGTTAAAATGCGATAAAAGAGTGACACAATTAGCAGAAAATATTTTTCAAGAATTAGAAAAACATTGTCATAAATGAAATTTTTATTTTTTGAGGTAAGTGCATAAAAAACAAAAAAATGTAAAAAATAGAAAATATGAAAAATATAGCAAGAAAAATCATAATAGGAATATTGGCTGGAATTGTCAGTGGATTGTTTTCAACAGGTGGAGGAATGATTGTGGTTCCAGCATTAATATATTTATTAAATATGGAAGATAAGAAGGCCAGAGGAACCTCTATATTTTGTATATTACCAATGGTTATCACAAGTGGATTTTTCTATTATAAAAGCAATTATATAGACTGGAATATTTCTATCCTTTGTGCTATTGGTGGGATGATAGGGGGATATATAGGTGCAAAAATATTAAAAAAAATTCCAGTACAATACTTGAAAATGGCATTTACTATTTTTTTAATATATGCTTCCTATAAAATGATTTTTCAATAAGAGGAAAAAATGATAGAAATTTTAATAGGTATATTATCAGGAATTATTAGTGGAACAGGAATGGGAGGAGGAACAATATTAATTTTCCTCCTTATATACACATTAGGAATAGAACAACATATCGCACAAGCAACAAATTTAATTTTTTTTATTCCTACATCAATCATTGCCATTATCATAAATTTGAAAAATAAAAATATTGCTTTGCAAAGTGCAGTATTGATTTCAGTATTTGGAATATTCGGTGCGATTATTGGTGCCAATATATCTATTAATATTGATGTCAATGTATTAAGAAAATGTTTTGGTATATTTTTGCTAATGATTGCCATTCATGAAATATATACCATTATAAAATGGTATAAAAAACAAAAAATACGAGATACTAAGAAAAATGAAAGTTAAAAATAAGATTTTAGAGAGGATGATGAATATGAAATTTGTAAAAGGTGTTGTTATAGGAGGATTATTAGTAACAGGAGCAGCTATTATGTATACAGAAATGGGAAAAAGTACAAAAAGAAAAATGATGAAAAAGGGAAGAAATATGATAAAGAAGATGGGAATTGTATAGATATTAGAATATGTAAAAAATAAAAAGAAATATACTTAGAAGTATTAAAAAGTCAAAAATCCAACTTAAATAAAAGTTGGATTTTTAGCTTTTAATAGCAGATTTCGATATTAGTAATTTGATTTGTTACAACATTTATCACAACATTTATCATCGTATTTTTTATCGCATTTATCATCGTATTTTTCATCATATTTTTCGTCGCATTTTTTATCACATTTATCGTCTTTTTTGTCTTTACATTTGCATTTATCAGATTCTAAAAAGCAATCACATTTTTCATGTTTATCACCTTTTAAACATCTTCCTTCATGATGACATTTTGCACAAATTTTAATTTTTTTCGTGTCATTTACCCAGATTTGGATAGCATATTGTTTTCCTGGGCATAAAGGACCAAATACGAACTCGCCCTCGCAATCGGTAAAGTTGGATAAAACCTTAAGTACAACAAAAATAAGGTATAGAGAGAGTAACTATTCATTGAAATAATATTATATAAAAAATTTTAGGAAATACTAATAAAAGAGACTTAACTTTAAAGGGTTAAGTATTTTTTGTGAAAGAAACCTACCATTTATATATTATTTTAGGTCAAATACTATACCTTAATGTATAAAAGGTGGTAAGAAATATGTTAGTTATAGAAAATGTAGAAGATACAGTAATAGTATTAAAAACTCTAATATGTAGAGAAGTTAAATCATTTGATAAGAAACCAAAAGAAATTAATGTTGGAATAATAGATGTAGACTTTTCATTAATAAGATATCTAGGACAAGCAACAGAAATAAAGGATATTGATATCAATAATTGTGGATATGTAATTATAAAAAGAAAAGATAACACTACCACTACACTTGGAAGATTTATTTTAGAGTATTATTCAAAATATGATAATAGATTAAAGGAAATATTAGAAAATACAGAATATGAAATAAATCATATAAACAGTGATAAATTAGATAATAGAATAGAGAATTTAGAAATTGTAACACATCAAGATAATATAAAACATAGTAAAGGTTTAAATTATGACATTATATATAAAAGTGAAGATTTAAAATTATTACAAGAAATGAATAAAAATGAGAAGAAACAAGAGATAGACAAGCAATATTTAAATAGAATAAGTGGTTTATTTTTTAAATTGTATAATTCATATATGGAGAAGAAAGAGTGTAAATTAGACATTAAAATTTTAAAATGTTGTTATTTAAAATTTAAAAATAATAAAACTAAATCTAACACAAAAGAACAAGAGATAAGAGAGAGTAAGGACTTAACTACTTTAAAACAATATAAATTAATGTCTTATTTTCATACAAATTTTATTAAAGAAATATTACAGAAAAAGAAGCAATATATTTATAAAAAAGTAGTAGGTAATAATATAACTTTACTAAATAAATATATAGAAAGATACCCTATACTAAAAAATATATTTAAAAAATATAAAATAATGGACAAAGAATTTAAAGAACAATTAAAGTTTGATAAATCTAACAGTAGAAATATATTAATAGACTTCTTAACAGACATATATAAATTTAATTGGTATGTAATAGAAAATGGACACATACTATTAACTGTTAATATTAGAAATTTTATTAATGTAAAAGGAAAGTATAAAGCATTTTTAACATTATATTTATTAGGTTTATTAAAAAGACAAAATGATATTTCTAAACAAAATACTATTTCTAACCGTTTAGTACACACACCTAGTTTTATACATATACCATTTTATACAGATGAACTTTTAAAACAAGCTAATAATATAGCCAAAGATTTATTGCCCTTAAATCTTAATAAATTTACTTACTTTTTAATTAGACAAGAGTTTGGAGAAGAAATAGCTGATTCTATTTATAAAAATAAAAAATCTAAATCTAATTACAAGTATGGTTTAAGAGCCAAAGAAGATATTATAGAATTTATTAAAACTGACAAAGACATTTTAAATTTTGGTTTTATGACTGTTGAAGAAATTTTTGACCACATACAAGGTTTAAATGTTCAAAGACAAATAAAAGGAGAAAATTACAACAATATCTATAATAGTTTTATAAATTTTATAAAATCATTACTTCTATACAACACAGATACTAAAAAGAGATTAGATGAATTAGGTTTTACTTATATATCTTTAAATACTAAAATTATAGAAAATATTAAAAAATATCAAAAAGAACAAGGTTTTGATTTTCCTATTTCTCTAAAACCAAAAGAGAAAGTAATAGTAATGAAAAAGTTAATTAAATAACCCTTAAATTATATATTTTTATAGGAAAGGTAGGTTTTAAAATTATGATAACTTATACTGTTAAAGAACTAGAACCAATTTTAAAAAGAAAATCTAAAACTATAAAAAGATACATCAAAGATGGAGAACTTGAAGCAACTAGAATTGGTAAAGGCTACATCATTACAGAAGAAAAAGTAAGAGAATTTTTTGAGGACTACAAAGTTCCTAAAAAATAGAACTTTTAAAATTTTATATAGGTTTTAAATATTCTGTATATCTCTTAATTATCAGAATGACATCAGATGAACTTTCATAATTAATTAAATAAATTATATATCTAAAATATAAAATGTATCAGATTTTATTGTGAAATTGTTTTAAAACAGTCTATTTACAAAGATGAAATGATGGTTTAATATAAATTAAACAAATGAAAAATGTTTATTTGTCAGATATTTAGAGAATTTATTTTAATATTTGGATAAATTCTCTTACCCCCTCATTTTATTTTAGAAAGTAGGTGTTATAAATGAAGATACATTTTTATAATTTAATTTTAAATAGTTCGTGAACTCTCTATTGTTAAGCAGTAGAGAGTTTTATTTTTTAGTTTAATATGGGAGAAGAGAATTAATATGTTTTATAAAAAGGGAGAGATAAGACCGTACTTATTAAATAATGTTGTACATTTTGAAAAAATTTTAAAAATAAATAAAAAGGAAAAAACATATACAATAGAAGATATATTTACAAAAGAAATAAATATTATTGGTGAAAATGATATTTTTTTAGGAGATGATTATAGAACAATAAATATAATAAGAATTCATTTTCAAATTCTTATTATAAAATAAATCAAACAAAAAGGAGAGAAAAAGAAATGGAAGAAAAAATCGTAATTAGTAAAACAGTGCTTAAAGATTTAATTAATTATAATAATGAAGTTTTAGACTTATTGAAAAAAGTAGATAATGTGAATATAGATAAGTACAAAAATATTAATGAAAAATTAGAAGATATTATTAGAAAAGAAAGTTGTATAAATGGGTTTGGAGAGATATTTGAAATAAAGAATATAAAAATAGACATAGAAAAATTACCATTATTAAAATTTATACTTCGTGAGTTTGGAGAAGATTTATATACACCATCAAAGGTTAATGAAGAATTAAGAAAGAAAAAAATAAAATTAGGGGAAGAATTAGAAGGTACATTTACAGAAGAGCAGAAAGAAAAATTTATAGAATATTGGGACTTGGAAAATCAAATAGAAGAAGAATTAGAAAGTCAATTATTTATGTATGGTTTTATAATGGCACAAGAATTAAAAAATGAAGTCGAAAGTACAAGAATTAATAAACTACTAGACAAATAAGCTAGTAGTTTATTTTGTGAACTTAAATAAATCGTTAGGTTCACAATTTAAAATTTTACAAAATTTTTCTATGTTTTCGTACTTTATAGATTTAGTTTTATTTTCTACAATATTATTAAAATTTGTGTAACTCATATCTAATTGATTAAACAACCAATATTTAGTTTTACCTTGTTTTTTTAATAGTTCAACAACATTTAATTTTAACATACAGACACCTCACAATTCTGTATATATTGTAGAAAAAATCAAATAAAAATATAACTCACGAAAGCAATAGACAAATAAAAATAAAAGTGATATACTTCTAAAAAAGAGTTGGAGGTGTATTGTTAAAAATAATTGAATTAGAAAAGAGTTAGAAATGAATAATTATTTTGAATTTGATGAAGAAGAACTTAGGAAAATAATGTTAGAAATGATTAATTATAAAGAAGATTCACTTTATAATAAAGATTTAGACATAATGTGTAACTTGAAAATTCGAAGAAAAGATTTAGGAAAAGAAAAGACTTTAAAATATAAAGTAAATAATAAAAAGAAGCAAACAAAAATTAAAATACCAAAAGAAATAGAAAATGGACAAAGTATAGTTTATATCAAAGAGGGAGAAAAGAAAAATAATATAGTTTTATAGGTAGAAAGGAAAAAGTTTAAAAGATGAATATTGAAGATTATACATATTCAGTAAATGGAAAAGAAATAACATTTGAAGAATTTTTAGACGAATATAGAAAATTATTTAGAACAGATATAGCATTTGAAAGAGGCAAAGAAAGATTAAATAATATATTGGAAGAAAAAGATTTTTCTAATTGGAATGTTATAGGGAGAAAAGATAACAAACATTTAAAGGTAACTAGAAAATAGTAAAACTTAAAGAAGATAGAAAAATATCATTAGAAAATTATTATACAAGCAAAATATATTTAGGAGGAAGAGTAATGATAGTATTGATATTAGCGATTGTCTGTGTGACTATAATATTATATGTAGAAGGAAGAAAAGAAAAAAGCAAGGGTTATGTAATAATAATAAGTTCATTAATATGGTTTATATTAATAATAGCTATATTAATAAAAGGAGTACAATTCTTATTTAGCCCTGCACCAGTAGAAAATACTGATAATGATGCTATATTGTGTGCACAACAAGTTGTAAAGGATACATTAAGAGATCCAAGTTCAGCAAAATTTAATAGTAAACAAGTTTTGGAAAAAGATAATTATAGCAGATATTTAATAGAGTTAGATGTCAGTGGTAAAAATGGCTTTGGAGGAGTAAGCAGAGAAGTGTATTATGTAGTTGTAAAATATAATTCAACTAAAGAAAATTTTGAATATTATACAAACAATGCTGTCGGAACTGATAAAGAGACTGTAAAAGCTTTAAATAATTGGGGAGAAGCTGAATAAATACTGTCTTGATAATAGTATATTTATATTTAACTTTAATCAATAATAAAATATTGTTAGAAAAATAATAAATTTTAGTAAATTATAAAAAGGAAGATTAGAAACAATGAAATGTAGTAAGTGTGGAAACAAATTAAGTAAAGATGATTTATTCTGTACTAAATGCGGAAAGAAAGTAGAACAAGAAGTAAAAGAAGAAAAAATAGAAAAGGCTTTAAATGGTAATGGAAAAGAAAAACAGAAATCAAAGAAATGGAAGATAATAGTTCCTATTTTAATAATACTGATAATTATAACAGTTGTAGGAATATTTATATTTAAGAAAAGTGCGGACAATGTTAATGAAGAGAATTTACAAGAAGTTTCTAATATTATAGATACAGACCAAGCTATTAATGAAGATATATTAACAGTGGTATCAAAAGAAAAAGTGAATACAGAAAGAGGTTTTATTAATTTATGTACGCAATATGGAGAATATATTGAAATACCGAGTTCATTTTATAAAGAAAATCATAATTGTTTTGTGGTATCAATAAGAGTAGATGCTTCTAAAATAGATGAAGTTTATGAAGAATTAAGTAACAACGAACAAGTGCTTAAAGTAGAGAAAGGTTTTATTAATCCTAAAGAAATAGAATTATATACAGGATATGAAATGTTAGTTTATCAATTACTAAATGATGAAGAAGAAAGAAATGGTTTTGGAATATATTATGCTATGGTAGATATTAATGATGATGGTAGTAATGAACTAGCATTAATACACGGAAAATCAAGAGCAGATGCTATTACTGAATTTTATATGTATCAGAATAATTCAGAAGCAGTTAAAATCGGAGAAGGCGCACAAGGAGAAATATATAAAGTAAATAATGAAAATAAATTAAAACTTGTATATACTGGTACAGGAGGAAGTCAAACTATTTGGGATATTTCTTATGATAATAATAATTTTGAAATAAATGAGAATACGTCTGACACAGATTTAGAAAATATTGGAGAAAAAATAGAATTAGATAATGCAGAAGAAACTTATGGTTATTATATTAGTTCAGATAATAGTCAAAACAATGAAATATCATCAATAAATAATAATAGTAACTTAGATAATAGTCAAAGTAGAACAATAACTAATACACAAACAGAAACAAAATATACAGATAAAGAATTATCAAAGCAAATAATAGATTCGATATTTGTAACAGTAACGGGAAATTATGAAGGAGCTCCACAATTTACATTATACAGGCGAGGAGAGTATTATGAGCCAGCAACTAATGAAGAATATAGTAAATTAGGAAACAGAGATGATTATCATATATACCCTGAAAATGCATATAAAACAGGTAATATATTCTTTACAATTTATTTTGATACTTGGGTAAATGCAAAACAATTTAATGAGTATCAAGAGAATAAAAAAGATTATGATATGGACCAAACAACAGCAATGGGATATAAAGTAACAGTAACTAATGATACTACTGGAGAAACTAAAAATATTAAAATGACAGATATAGCGGGAAATAGTTCGGATACTTTTGAACAAGGTGGAAATTCTTATACATTAGTTATAAGTGATAAATTTGGAAATAGTAAAACTTTAAATTTTAATAGATAGAAGGGAATAAAAAATGTTTTGTAATAAGTGTGGTAATGAAATAAAAGAAGGAGAAAAATTTTGTGGTAAATGTGGAAATAAAATAAAAAAATCAAAAATAAAAAATTTGAGTATAGGGAAAAAGATATTATTAATAATGATTGCAATAACTGTAATAATGTTTATTATTGCTTTTACAATAAGTGAATATAATTCAAATGATAATGTATTAGATAGTACCAAACAGACAAATGAGGGTAATGGTACAAATAATATAAATACAAGTATCGAAAAAGAAGAAGAAGGAATAGAATTAGAAGGAAAAAAAGTGAATGGTCAAAAAGTTTCTGTGAATTTTAAACAGGAAGATATAAATAAATTTAAATCTGTTGCAAATGAGTATGCATATAAATATTTTGATGTAGAAGAAGAAGAACTATTAAATAAATATGGTACATTTACATTTTTAAATTACACAACAGAAGCAACAGTATATTTAATATATAATTTAGATACTGAACAAGTAATATATTTATTAAATTATAAATGTTCTACTCCACCACCAGTTATGATATTACACGATTCTTATAATTTAATGTATGAAAGTATAGATAAAACTAAGAATAAGATATCTTGGGAGTTTAGAACAGGTGGACAACAACAATATATATATCCAAATATAAATGCACTTTATAACTATCAGACAAGATTTGCAAAATATACAAGTGCAAGAGATGAAGATTATCAATTAGTTAAATCAATAGTAGAAAAAACTAATACAGATAATATTGCAATTTTTAATATAAGTGATTTATAAAAAAGTTGTTTAGAAACCTATAATTTTATAAACAAACAAAAAATATATAAAAAATGTATAAATATCGCTTTTTAAACATATTTAAAAACTTTTATACTTTTTTAAACAGAACTATTTACGAATTTATGTCTACAATATATAATAAATAAAAAGGGAGATTTTATTTATGGGAAAATTCGTAGAAAGTTCAAAGCAAAATTTATATGGCTATGCCAGAGTTAGTACAAAGGAACAAAATACAGATAGACAAATACAAGCATTAAAAGAGTTTGGAATTGAAGAAGAAAATATTTTTGAAGATAAGAAAAGTGGAAAAGACTTTAATAGAGAAGAATATCAGTTACTAAAAAGAATTTTAAAAAGAACTACTAATAATGTACTAGTTATAAAATCAATAGACAGACTTGGTAGAAATTATAAAGAGATACAAAATGAATGGAGAGAGATTACACAAGATTTAAAAACGGATATAGTAGTTTTAGATATGGAAATTTTAGATACAAGAAAATATAAGAACTTGTTAGGAAACTTTATTGCTGACCTAGTCCTACAAGTTCTTTCTTTTGTAGCTGAACAAGAGCGAATAAACACAAAACAACGACAAGAAGAGGGAATAAAAATAGCAAAATCAAAAAATGTTAAGTTTGGAAGACCACGAATAGAAAGACCACACAATTTTGAAGAAGAATATAATAAATGGAAAAAAGGAGAACAAACAGCTAAAACAACAATGGACAATTCATCACTAAAAAGAAATAAATTTTATATGTTTGTAAAGGAATATCAGGAGAGAGAATTGAAAAAAATTAAAAAATAGTAGTAAAATCGTAATATTTGTGATAAAATAGTTATATAAAGTAAGGAGGAGATTTAATATGAGTGATAAACAATTAGTTTTAAATACAGTACAAAATATAGATGATACAACAAGTTATGAAGAAATACTTTACACTCTTTACACACAATTAGAAGTTCAAAAAGGTATAAAAGATATGGAGGAAGGAAATACAAAAACAAGTAAAGAAGTAAAGGAGATAATAGATAAATGGTAATTTGGACAGATAATGCATTATCACATATCACAGAATTTATTGATGAAGCAAAAGAAGATACAGAAGAAACGGCTAAATCTTATATGAGAAAATTAGTAGATTATGTTGATATTTTAGAAACAATGCCAGAGTTGGGAAAAAATATGGAATATATTATATCTAACTATGAAATAAGGCAATTAATTTATAAAAAGCATAGAATTATTTATCATATTAAAGGAAGTGATATTGTGATTTTATCTGTACTACATACAAGATTAGATTTAGGAAAAGCATTAAGAAAATTAAAAAGAGATATACAATAATTATAAAAATTTTGATTTATAAATAGAAAATAACTGTTACTTTTGTTACCGTATGTAAAGTATCAAAAGTAACAGTTATTTTTTGATATAATAAACGATTTAAGGAAGTAAACCTAAAATTTTTAACTGTTCTTGATATGAGCTATCAAATTTTTGGGGCGTTTGTATTTTCTTGGGAGGGACAAGTTGTAAAGGATCAGACTTTATTCGCTGTAACCATTTTATCATATCATTCCTAGTATATTTTTGATAAATTATATCTTTTTTCTTTTGTTTATAAATCTCTTTAAAATTTTTCCAAAATAATTTATATTCTTCTTTAGACTTATTATTAGTATAAATATTACTGATATTATCGTATAATTTTTGGATTTTTTCATTTTGTTCTTTTTGTCGTTTATTTAAATGATTGCGAATGTCAGAACAAGAACGCTTTGGATTTTGAAGACTAGGAAAATCACAAAATTTTGTATCTCTTCTTTTACTTATAAAGTAACTGTTACAATTTTCACATTTCCTAATAGCAACTCTATTTGAAATATAATGATATAAACATACATTTACAAATTCACTAATATTATTTATATAGAAAATTTTTGATGTAGAGTTTATGTATGTGAAATATTTAGGAATATAACTTTCTTTATCTTCTTTATCTATTTCATATTTCTGATGAGTTCTTAAAAATATTTTACTTTTTGGAAGCGGTATTTCAAACAGTTTTGGGGTATAATCTATAAATGTTGCATTAATTATTTCAATAGTATTCTCAATAGAAAATATTAAATCATCATACAAGTTTTCAAAAAGGTCAATAAAATATCTTGAAAGATTTTTATTATTATTTGTTTGGTATTTGTAAAATAATCTATCACAAATTTGTAGTATATTAGAACAATATATTTTAAGAATTGGTGAAATCTCAACTAAATCTTCGCAAAAAAGTAGAGCTCTATGGATATAAAAAAGAATACTAGTATTTCTTTGTTCTAAAAAGTCTTCTATCTCATTTCCTATAAAATCTATTATTTCATTAGAATTATTTAGAAAGTCAAAAAAAGTGCATTGACTGTATGTAGAAAGGTTATTATTTTTTAACACTTTGTATTAATCAAAAAGTAATTTCACCAAGTCAATTTTGTACAGATGGAAACGAACTAAAATATATTCTTTGGATATCTAAACAAATTGATAAATCAAAACAATTTTTAGAAAAGTATAATAATGTTAGAAACAAAATATATAGATGTATGTTTGACTTTATAATAATTGAAGATAAAGAAGCAAGAAAAGAAATTCAAGAAATATTGAATAAATGCACAGATAATCTTCAAGAATTGGAAAATGATAAAATAACAGAAATTATGTATAAGTCAAATAAAATAATAAGTAATGCTACAAGAGAGTTTTATAAAGACCTAAAAAATGCTAATGAATATAAATATATGGATATGGTAGTAAATGAAACAATAAAAGAATTTCCTGAGATATTAGATGAAAATATAAGTGAAGCATATACATCAGCTGACAAATTTCACGAACTCTTTAATAATTATTTTGAAGATATAGAATGTGAACTATTAAAATTATGAAAATTAGAGTTGACACAATAATATCAAGAAAAAGACATATATGTAATGTTTCATTATATATAGGAGATTTCGTGATACACGAAATAAAAGTGATGTATGGTCGTAAGGGAATATATCTAATATTACCCAATATGACCTACCCTATAAATGAGGAAACAAGGCAAAAAATATTAAATCTAATAATAAAGGAACTAAAAACATATCCAGGGTTTATCAGATTACATTCAGATAAAATTTGAGATAAAAGCCATATAATTATATATTCCAAAGAAAAAGACTTTAAAAGGTATATACAGATTTTAAAGTAAAAATAGCTTAATGACCTAGAATATTTTGTATAAATTTTAATAGATTTATACAGGTGAGGTATATGGAAAGTGAAAAAGTTACGATAGAATACGGAACAGAAGATTTAAAACAAATATTAGGAAATTATATAAAAGAAAAATTTGTTGAAATCTTGAAAAAAGAAGAAAATTAAGAAAAATGAAGTAATCTATATACATTGATAAAAAGTCAATATATAATAGCAATATCAATGATAGATTACTTCTCTCTATAAATAATGAAAGGTGGTGTTATGGTTGAACGGAGAGAAAATCTATAAAGTAGGAATATATATTAGGTTATCAAGAGAAGATGGAGATGATGGAGAAAGTGAAAGTGTTGAAAACCAAAGAGATATACTACATAAATTTATTAATGAAAGAGAAAATTTTGAATTAGTAGATGAATATGTAGATGATGGGTTTACAGGAACTAACTTTGACAGACCAGATTTTAAAAGGCTTATAAAAGATATAGAACTAGGTCGTATAGATACAGTAATTACAAAGGATTTATCTCGTTTTCGGGTAGGGACCATATAGATACTGGATATTATTTAGAGAGATATTTACCTTCAAGGAATATAAGATATATAGCGATACGGGGATAATGTAGATACAGAAACACAAAGTGGACTAGGGTTTATGACATTTAAGTTAAGTTTTAATGATTATTACAGTCTTGATATTAGTAATAAAATAAAAGCAGTCAAAAAAAGAAAACAAGAAAAAGGGGACTATCAAGCCCCTTATGCACCTTTTGGTTATATGAAAGACCCTAATAATAAAAATCATTTAATAATAAATGAAGAATTAGCACCAATAGTAAGAAGAATATTTAAAATGTATTTGGATGGAATAGGAACACCTAAAATATCTAATATTTTAAATGAAGAAGGTATTTCATCACCAAGTAAGTATCTTGATACAGAAAGATATAAAAAATGTTCTCATAAATGGACAAAAGGAAATATTTATAGAATTTTAAAAGAGAGAGTTTATACAGGAGCCATAGTTGGACATAAAAGTTATAAGATAAATCATAAAGTAAAACAAAGAGTAAAACTCCCAAAAAAAGATTGGATATATGTAGAAAATATGCACGAACCTATTATAGATAAAGAAACATTTGAAAAAGTACAAGAAAAATTAGCAAAAGGTGGAGAATGTAGAAATAGGAAAAATTATAACCCAATAAAACAATATGTATATTGTGGAATGTGTGGAAGAAAAGCATCACTCAAAACTCATAAAAGACAAGTAAAATCGGGAGAGATACATACTCATCAATATTTTATCTGTAACAAAAAAGGTGTTGATTATCATAGTTGTCAAAATGGAAGAATAGCTTCTAGTATTATTATTCCACTTGTAAAGGAATCAATACAAGAGGAATGTAGAAAAATAGTATTCTCAAAAGGAGATTTAACCAGTTTATATGAACAAGCCAAAGAAAGTGCTAATAGTAAAAAGTCATTAATAAAAAGACAAATTGAAAAATTAGAAAATGAAGTTGAAAGAATAGAAAAAAAGGTAGAACAAATATATACAGATAAATTAGATGGAATAATAAGAGCCGAAGATTTTTCAAAGTTTTACAATTCATATCAAGAAAAAAAGGAAAAAAATTTGATAGAAATTAAAGGTTTAAAAAAAGAATTAGAAAAACTTAATAATGAAAAAATAATAGATTATAGACACATAAAAAAGATAGCCGAAGAATGTTTGGATATGGAAGAACTAAAACCTGAACTATTAGATAAATTAATAGACAGAATAGAATATTTTAAAGGTAAAAAAATCAAAATCAAATATAAATTTATGGAAAATAAGTAGAAGAAAGAGACTACTTATAAAAAATTGTACTTAAAGTATTATCAAATAACGTATGCCCAATTGGTCTACGTTCTTCTTTACCACAATCACAAACAACTTCAACCAATTTGACAACTGCATCTGCTACTGGCTCTTTAAAGCAATCTTTGACAACACCATAGATAACATCTCTGTTATCTTCTGGTAAAGTAATGTCTAGATCAAATTGTTTTCCTCCAGATATTACTCCATCAACATCTAAAATTTGACATGGTTTTTTATTATATTCCATTTTAAAATCACCCTTTCTAAAACAACTTCAGTTGCTTTATATATCATATGAAGAATTTTGTCGAAAGTGAAAGAAATGAAAATAAAAACAAAAAATAAAAAAAAAGTTTACAATATATTTTTTTATGATATAATATAAAAGACTATAGATGAACAAAATCAAATATACAATTAAAGAAAAGATACTAGGAGGAACGAAAGATGGGAAAGAAACAAGAGAGAGAAAAAGAAGATAGAGTAACAGAATATGCAAATAAAATCATGGAAAAAAGAGAAAGAAAATTAAGAAGAAAATTGACAAAAGAAGAAATAGATGAAGCTTTTCAGATAGCAGATAGAAGAGAAGAAAAAAGAATAAGAATGAAAAGAAAAATCGTTGGAATTTTAGCAGCATTAGGAATAACCATTGGTGGTGGTGCTGCACTATTAACGGCAGGGGGAGACAATGAGCCAAAAACACCAACAGGACAGGAAACAGACATCGATAATGAAAAAGAGAATGAAACATCAAAAACAGAAAGAGAAAAATTTTTAGAGGAACTTCAAGAAGGTGTAGGAGAAAATGTAAATGAGACAGAAGAAAATTTAGATAGTGTGATTAATGAAATCTTAGAAAAATATAATGCAAATTTATTAGAAGAAGCGCAAATTGATAAAGACGATTTAGGTATTATTCATCGAGACAATATGGGAGAAGCACAAATTTTTCAAACAACTTCACCAGATGGAGAAATCATATATGTCAATAATCCTTTAGTATCAGGGATTTTACCAGAAGGACAAGAATGGGTAGAGGCACAATATATTGATGATGAATATATTTTAGTAGATACAGAAAATAATAATACAATAGCAGGAATTGGAACCATTCATGATGCAAAAACAGAAATTGATGTACAATATGCAGATTTTGGCGGAACAGAATATGTAAAAAATAATCAAACATATGTAGGAATACCAGAAGACATGAATATAGAAGAAGCATATGAAGATTTTTCTGAGTACTATCAATCTAGAGTGCAACAACAAGACGGTCAACAACAAGGGGAATCACAAATGCAGAATGATGGATGGGATCGTTAAAAAAGAATCAGATAAAAAATAACAGAAGAGTATAAAAAATCCACTCTTTGCAAACAATATGTGTAAAACATATTTGCAAGGAGTGGAATTTTTTTGAAAACAAATAGAATATTAAAAATTGATGGAACCATACTAGATAAAAGGCAATTAGAAAACCATTTACAAAAAATTGCATCAAACCATAATTTAATCAATAAACCATCTAAAGAAACATATCCAATTCCTCAATTAATAGAAAACTATGAAACCATAAAAATGGTTTATCATTTATTAAATGAACATGTAAAACTAGGAATGGCAACACATCCAGCAGGTGAATGGTTATTAGATAATTTTTATATTATAGAAGAAACGGTAAAACAAATTCAAAAAGAATTAACATTAAAAAAATATATGAATTTTCTAGGGATTGCGAACGGAAAATACAAAGGATTTGCCAGAATATATGTATTAGCAGCAGAGATTGTAGCCTATACAGATAATAAAATTGAAAAAGAAGACTTAGAAGATTATTTAGCAAGTTATCAAGAAAAAAAGACATTAAGTATGGAAGAAATCTGGAATATTGGTTTGTTTCTTCAAATAGCTATTATTGAAAATATTCGAGAAATTTGTGAAAAAATATACAGTAGTCAAATACAAAAAATGAAAGCAGAAAATATCGTACAAAAATTAATTGAAACACCACAAAATCATAAAGAAAATCATATATATCATTTGAAAAATATCAAAAAAGATATGTTACATGATGTCAAATATCCATTTATCGAATATATGTCCTATATCCTAAAACGATATGGAAAAAAGGGATATCGCTATTTAAAAATATTAGATGAAATTGTAGAAATGACAGGAACAACAGTACAAGAAGTGATTAAAAAAGAACATTTTGATATTGCAGTAAAAAAAGTATCTATTGGAAATAGTATTACCAGTATAAAAACCATACAAAGAATTAATTTTTTAGAGATTTTTGAAAAAATAAATGGTGTAGAAGAAATTCTAAAACAAGATCCGGCAGATGTATATTCTAAAATGGATAATCCGACAAAAGAGAGTTATAGAAATATCATTAAAGAAATATCGAAAAAAACAAAAATATCAGAAATTTATATAGCTAAAAAGATTTTACAACTAGCAAAAGAGAATAAAGAAGATGAGAAAAAAGCACATATAGGATATTACATGATAGATAAAGGAATTGAAAAAGTTTATCAAGAATTACAGTATAAAGTACCAAAACATATGAGAGAAAAAACAAAACAAACATTATATATTGCAATGAATATCATCTTATCAATTGTCGTATCAATGGCATTTAGTAGTATTTTAAATCTATATATCAAAAATGTAGGAATATATCTGTTGAGTTTTTTCATTCTATTTATCCCATCTTCAGAAATTGTAACACAAATTATACAATATATCTTAAGTAAAATGGTAAAACCAAAAACCATTCCAAAAATCGATTTTTCAAAAGGAATCGATGAAGAACATGCATGTATGGTAGTCATTCCAACCATTTTGAAAAATAAAGAAAAAGTAAAAGAATTGATGCACAAATTAGAAGTATATTATATTGCTAATCAATCAAAGAATTTGTATTTTACTTTGTTAGGAGATTGTTCAGAAAGTACTTTGCAAGAAGAAAAAGCGGACAATGAAGTGATTGAAACAGGAATACAATTAGCAGAAAAATTAAATAAAACATATGCAAAAGAAAATAATTTTCCTATTTTTCATTTTATCTATCGAAAAAGAGAATGGAATGAAAAAGAAAATTGTTATTTAGGTTGGGAAAGAAAAAGAGGGATGCTTACACAATTTAATGAATATCTGTTAGAAAATGAAGAAAATGTATTTCGTACCAATACCATAGAGGAATATAAAGATTGTATTCCCCAAATACAATATGTGATTACATTAGATGCAGATACAGAGCTAATTTTAAATTCTGCATTTGAATTAGTAGGGGCAATGGCACATATCTTAAATAAACCAGTCATTGATGAAGAGAAAAATATTGTAGTAGAAGGACATGGAATGATTCAACCCAGAATTGGAATCAATTTGGAAATTTCATACAAAACCTTATTTACACAAATATTTGCAGGAGCAGGTGGATTAGATTCTTATACAAATGCCATTTCTGATTTATACCAAGATAATTTTGAAGAAGGTATTTTTACAGGAAAAGGAATCTATGATGTAAAGGTATTTTCAAGAGTACTAAAAAATGCCATACCAGAAAATACCGTATTAAGTCATGACTTATTAGAAGGATGTTATTTACGTTGTGGTTTAGCAACAGACATTATGCTAATGGATGGATATCCTTGCAAATATAATAGTTTTATGAACCGATTGTCTAGATGGATAAGAGGAGATTGGCAAATTATTGGTTGGTTAAAAGGAAAAGTAAATAGCAAAATAGGAAACATACAAAATCCCTTAAATTGTCTTTCAAAATATAAAATTTTTGATAATTTAAGAAGAAGTTTTATTGAATGTATGGCTATCATTTCTCTTATTTTATTTGCTGTGTTAGGAAAACTATATCAATTTGAAACATATCCATTTGTTATCATAACTCTAATAGCAGTAGTCATGCCATATATTCTAGAAATGTTTAATACCATGTTAGTAAAAAAAGAAGGGGAGCATAAACAAAAGAAATTTTCTCCAAAGATTTCAGGATATAAAGGAATTGGGCTAAGAATATTCATTATGATAGGCGTATTACCATATAAAGCATATATTTCTTGTATAGCTATCATAAAAACATTGTATCGTAAATGGATTAGTCACAAAAAACTATTAGAATGGATGACATCAGAAGAAGCAGAAAAACAAGCAAAAAATGATGTGATGTCATATGTAAAACAAATGTGGTTTAATATTGCTTTTGGAATTTTGAGCATAGGATATGCTTTAACTAGCAAAAATTTTGGAGATTTTATTATACAAACCATATTAGGTATTTTATGGATATTTGCACCTTTTATGATGTGGTATATTAGCAAAGAGAAAAAAGAAATAAAAGCAATTGAAACATTAGATAAAACAGAAATAGAATATATCTTAGAAATTGGAAGAAAAACATGGCAATTTTTTAAACAATACATTACCAAAGAAAATAATTATCTGATGTCAGATAATTATCAAGAAGATAGAAAACAAAAAATTGTTACAAGGACATCCTCAACCAATATAGGATTATCCATTTTAGCCATTGTTTCAAGTTATGATTTACAATATGAAGCTTTACCAGAGACAATTGATTTGTTGTATAAAGTAGTCAATTCAGTGGATAGTCTGCAAAAATGGAATGGACATTTATATAATTGGTATGATACAAAAACAAAAGAACCATTAAGACCAAGATATATTTCAACAGTAGATAGTGGGAATTTTGTGGGATATCTGTATGTAACAAAAGCATTTTTAAAAGAAATACAAGAAATATTGCAAAATGATGATTTGTTGATTTCAAAACCAACAGAAACAAAAAAAACAATAGACATAACAAATAAAGAAGAAAAGGTGAAAGTACAAAATCAAATACATGAAATGTTGGAAATCATTAAAAGAATTATTGACCAAACAGACTTTACTAATTTATACAGTCAAGAACATCAAATCTTTTCAATCGGATACAATATCGAAGAGAACAAATTAACAGATTCATATTATGACTTGTTAGCAACAGAGGCGAGACAAGCAAGTTTAGTTGCCATTGCCAAAAAAGATATTCCATCAAAACATTGGAACCATTTAAGTAGAACATTAACAGTTTTGGAAAAATATAAAGGATTGATTTCTTGGTCAGGAACAGCATTTGAATATTTAATGCCAAATATCAATATTCCAAAATATAAAGGTAGCTTATTAGATGAATCTTGCAAATTTATGATGATGAGTCAAATGAAATATGCAGAAGAAATGCATTTACCATTTGGCGTATCAGAAGCTGCGTTTAATTTAAAAGATTTACAATCCAATTATCAATATAAGGCGTTTGGAATTCCATGGCTAGGATTAAAAAGAGGATTGGCAGATGAAATGGTGGTATCTTCTTATGGTAGTATGTTAGCCATTACAGATATTCCAAAAGAAGTGGTAAAAAATTTAAAAATATTGGAACAATATGGAATGTACAACAAATATGGATTTTATGAATCTTTAGATTTTACACCAGAAAGAGTTAGAAAAGGAAAACAGGCAGAAGTTGTAAAAACATACATGGCACATCATCAAGGGTTGATTTTGTTATCAATTAACAATTTAATCAATCAATTCATTTTACAAAAACGATTTACAAAAAATCCAGAAATACAAGCCGTTACCATATTACTTCAAGAAACGATGCCAGAAAAAGCCATTATTACAAAAGAAGATAAAGAAAAAGTAGAAAAATTAAAATATAAAGACTATGAAGATTATATTGTAAGAGCGTATACCAAAATAGATGAAAGATTGATCACAGGAAATGTAATATCTAACGAAAATTACATGATAGCAATGAATCAAAAAGGGGAAGGATTTAGTCAATATAAAAATATGTATATTAATCATTTTAAACGTACAGATGATGATATACAAGGAATGATATTTTATATCAAAAGCATTAAAAATAAGCAAATCATGAGTTCAAGTTATTCACAAAATATAAAAAATGAAAATCAATATCAAATTCGATTTATGCCAGATAAAAATGAACAAGAGATAACAAGTGGAAATATAAAAGCAACCATAAAAATGACAGTGGCTTCAAATGAACCAGTGGAAATAAGAAGAATGATATTAGAAAATTTAGGAAATGAAGAAGAAATTGTAGAATTAACAGGATATTTTGAACCCGTCTTGGCGCCAAAGGAACAATATTATGCTCATCCAGCATTTAATAATTTGTTTTTAGTATATGAATATGATGAAAAAAATGAAGCTTTACTGGTAAAAAGAAAGAAAAGAGAATTAGGACAGAACGAAATCTTTTTAGCTACGACATTGCATGTGAGTAGGGATGATAGAATTGGTGATTTAGAATATGAAATAGAAGAAGAAAAATTTATGGGAAGAGGAAATTTAAAAATACCAAAGATGGTAAAAGATTCATTGCCATTTTCTAAAAAAATAGGTCTTGTAACAGAACCAGTAGTTGCATTAAAAAGAACCATCAAAATAAAAAGCCAAGAAAAGGTAGTGGTTGATTTTATAGTATCTGTAGAAGAAAATAAAGAACAAACTGTTCAAAACTTAGAAAAATATATGTCTTTTGAAAATGTAAAAAATGAATTTGACTTGTCAAAAGCAAGGGTAGAAGCAGAAACAAGATATTTAAATGTAAAAGGAAAAGATATAGAAAACTTTCAAAAAATGTTGGCATATATCTTGTTTGATGATTCGATGAAAAGTGTGGAAAAAGAAAAAATAAAACAAATACAATCATTCAAGCAAAATGATTTATGGAAATATGGAATATCAGGTGATTTACCAATCATATTGGTGAAAATGAAAAGTACAAATGATGCAGATGGATTAAAAGAAGTTTTAAAAGCATATGAATATTTTAAAACCAAAAATGTGGAGACAGAGATTGTGATAATAGACGAAGAAAAGTATAGTTATGAAAATTATGTAAGAGAAGAAATAGAATCAACCATATTGAACCAACATATGGGATATTTAAAAAATATAAAAGGTGGAATCTTTATATTAAACGAAGAAGAAATGGACGAAAAAGATATTACATTTTTAGAATTTATATCAATGATGACAATAGACTGTGAAAAAGGAAATTTAGAAAATAACCTAAAAGAAATAGAAGAAACTTATTTAGAAACCTATAAAGAAATTAGTGAAGAAGAAAACACAAATCAATTTATAGAAGAAAACACAGAAGATATCGACATCTTAAAAGATACAGAAAACTTGAAATATTATAATGAATATGGTGGTTTTTCAGAAGATGGAAAAGAATATTGGATATGTGTGAATAAACAAAAGCGTTTGCCAACTGTGTGGTCACATATTATGGCAAATGAAACGTTTGGAACCATTGTTACAGAAAATATGGGAGGATATAGTTGGTACAAAAATAGCCGACTAAATCGATTAACCAGTTGGAATAATAATCCAAGTCTTGACATTCCATCAGAAGTTATTTATGTAAAAGATATGGATACAAAGAAAAGCTGGTCTTTAGGATTAAACCCAATGCCAGATAATCAAAACTATAATGTGGTTTATGGGTTTGGTTATTGTAAATATATGCATAGCCATTTAGGAATGGAACAAGAATTAGAAATCTTTGTTCCAAGGGAAGATAGTTGTAAAATTGGTATTTTAAAATTAAGTAATAAAACACCAAATCGAAAACATCTAAAACTATATTATTATATAAAACCAGTGATTGGAGAAGATGAATTCAAAACATCTGGAAACATTCATATCAAATTTGATAGAAATAGTAATGTGATAACTGCCAATAATTTATATACAAATGAAATCGATCAAACAAAATTATATATGTCATCTAGTGAAAAAATAAAAAGTTATACAGGAGATAAAAAATTTTTCTTAGGAAAAAATGGGTTATCCAATCCAGATGGTATAAAAAAGCTTAGATTAAATAATAGTGATGCCATTGGTAGAGAGACATGTATAGTAATGGAAATAGAAGTAGAAATTGAAAGTTTTTCTAATAAAGACATAGCCTTTATTTTAGGAGCAGAAGAAACCATAATGGATTGTAAAAATATAGCTTATAAATATAGTAAATTACAAAATTGTAAACAAGAATTAGAACGTGTAAAAAATTATTGGAAAGAACTATTAGGAAAACTCCAAATATATACTCCATTAGAATCAACTAATATTTTATTAAATGGTTGGTGTATCTATCAAACATTAGAAAGTAGACTTTTAGGAAGAAGTGGATATTATCAATCAGGAGGTGCATTTGGATTTAGAGACCAATTACAAGACACGATTGCTTTAAAATATATTTCACCAGAATTTTTAAAACAACAAATTATCAAACATAGTCAACATCAATTTGAAGAAGGAGATGTAGAACACTGGTGGCATGAAGAAACGGGTAGAGGAATTCGAACAAGATTTTCAGATGATTTACTATGGTTACCATATCTTGTATTACAATATATTCACTTTACAGGAGATGATAGCATTTTAGATATAGAAACACCATATTTAAAAGGTGCTATCTTAGAAGAAGGTGTAGATGAAAAATATGACAAATATCTACCAAGTGAAAAACAAGAAAGTATTTATTGGCATTGTATCAGAGCAATCGAAAAAAGTTTCAACTTTGGAGAAAATGGATTACCGAAAATTGGTAGTGGGGATTGGAATGATGGATTTAGTACAGTAGGAAATAAAGGAAGAGGAGAAAGTGTATGGTTAGGATTTTTCTTGTATAACATTTTAGACGAATTTATTCCAATATGTGAAATGATGGAAAAGAAAGAAAGAGAAAACTTAGAAGAAAATGTATATCATGAAGACGAATTTCAAAAGAAAGAAGTTGAAAGTCGAAGTGCAAAATGGAGAACAATCAAAATCCAATTGAAAAAAGCATTAAACACAAATGGTTGGGATGGCAGATGGTATAAAAGAGCATTTATGGATGATGGAAATGTATTAGGTAGTATGGAAAATGATGAATGTAGAATTGATAGTATTGCACAAAGTTGGAGTATTATATCAAAAGCAGGAGATAATGATAAAAAATATATTTCAATGGAAAGTTTAGAAAATCATTTAGTAGATAAAGAAAATGGCATTATAAAACTATTAGACCCACCATTTGAAAAAGGACATTTAGAACCAGGATATATCAAAGCCTATTTACCAGGTGTCAGAGAAAATGGAGGACAATATACACACGCAAGTTGTTGGGCAATTATTGCAGAAGCATTATTAGGATTTGGAGATAAAGCCTTAGAATTTTATAGAATGATTAATCCAATCGAACATGCAAGAACAAAAGATGCTAGTAGTAAATATAAGGTAGAACCATATGCTATTGCAGCAGATATATATGGAGCAGGTAACCTAGCTGGAAGAGGTGGATGGACTTGGTATACAGGTTCAAGTAGTTGGTATTATATTGCGGGAATCGAATATATATTAGGACTAAAAATAAAAGAAGGATATCTAACGATAGAACCATGCATTCCAAAAGATTGGAAAGAATATTTAATGAGATATAAATGGAAAGATAGTATTTATAATATAAAAGTAATGAATCAAAATCAAAAAAATACGGGAGTAGAAAAAGTATTGTTGAATGGAGAAGAGGTTGAGAATAAGATAAAATTAGATGGAAGTAATAAAGTGTATCATATTGAGGTGTATATGTAGAGTTCTATTTGGATAATAATACAATTGATGATAACCTATTTGGAAATGAAAATAATATTGTATTTTATACGGATGAAGAATTAGAGGAAGATAGCACATGTGCAAAAATTGCACATATGGGTAATAATAATAAACAACAGTATATTACGAAAAATTTAGAATTAAACAAGATAAAGCATATATTTCCAGTATGGATCAAATGTTAGACAAGTATTTAAAAGAGAATAAATAATTTTTTTAAAATTCTTGATATTCAAAAGTCACAAAAAAATAATTCTCTCATATATATAGTAATAAAAGCTATAAAGGGAGGATTATTTTTATGGCAAAAATATTAGTGTTTAATAACGACACAGATAGAATGGAAACCTATTACAGAAATGAAGCTGACCCAATGCCATATAATACAAATGGAACACTAAGAGTGAGAGAATTTAGAGGTTCAAGCAGAAGTAATATATTATGGACAACAAAAAGAACCATGCAAAGTTGGAATAGTCAAAGATATATTTTTGGCGGACCAATACCAGTGGGATTTGCTTTTAAAAGACCATATGAAGGTGGACACGGAAACCAAAGTCAACATTATGCAGGCGTAGCCTTTGATGTTGGGCAAACATTATCAGCAGAGAGAAGGAGAGTGCTTTGGAACAGTGCAAATAATTCAGGAGTATGGACATATGTAGAGCCAATTTCGTTAACACCTACATGGGTACATTTTGATAAAAGATTTGGAAGTCCTGCTTGCAGTACAGGAGGTTTTCCACAATTAAAAAGAGGAAGTTTAAGTAATTATGTATTAATTGCACAAGATGATTTAAATACTTTGGGATATCGTACAAACGGATTAGATGGTATATTTGGTCCAGCAACACAAAATGCGGTAAGAGAATATCAAAGAACAAGAGGATTGGCTGTTGATGGAATTGTTGGTTGCAATACATGGCGTTCACTTCAAGAAGAAGTGGTGGGAACAGGAGCAACAAGTACAACGATTAATTAATCAAAAAGACTATTTCTAACAAAGAAATAGTCTTTTATCATATATGGAGAATTTTGTGGTAATAGTTATAAATTGATTGACAAAAGAACAAAAGTTTGATAGCATATAGCAAGTAAATAGAGGAGAATTTGAAAATGAACAATAAAAATTTATATATAAGAAGTAGTTCAGCAGAATTTCTAATATTTGAACAACAGAAAAAAGAACATGGAATTGAAGTGCGTTTTGAAGATGGAGATTTATGGCTTACTCAAAAGGCGTTAGGAGAATTATTTAATACTACAAGGAATAATATAACTATGCATCTCCAAGAGATATATAGTAGTAGTGAACTTGATGAAAATTCAACTAGTAAGGATTTCTTACTAGTTCAAAAAGAGGGAAATAGAGAAGTAAAAAGAAAAGTAAAGTATTACAATTTAGATGCAGTAATCTCTGTTGGATATAGAGTAAATACAGATAGAGCAAAAGTATAGAGTTGTACAAGATAAATTATACAAATCTGACTTTGATAAATTAACGGAAAGTAGTGAAAATTATAGAATATTAAAATAAAATTGACAAAACAGGTATAACAAGTAATAAAAACTAAAAAGAAAGTGTTCAATACTAAAATGAGCACTTTCTTTTTTTTGTTTTAAGCATCTTTATAATTACCACTTTTTTCTTCTTGCATTTTGACAAGTTGAGTTGCTAATAAATAAACAACTTCTTTATTATAATTGTTCAATTTTAGGTAAGTCTCTAAAAACTTATCATCTACTAAATCATTAAAAGAGGAAGCATCATTATCTATTAAATCATCAAAAAGAAAATTAGAACTAATATTTAGTGCTTTACAAAGATTAATAATGGTTGTAGCACTTCCAAAAGCAATACCTCTTTCTAATTGACTAATATATCTTGTTGATAAAGAAAGTTTTTCTGCTAATTTTTCTTGCGTATAGTTTGTTCTAGATCTAGCTAATTTAATTTTTTTACCAATATTTTTTCTTAAATATTTTTCATTATTATCCATAAACTTTCCTCCATACTAATTTGTATAAAAGTATATCAATTAGAAAGTTAAAAAAGAACGAACTTATAATATGATAAAAAGAATACAAAAGAACGAATCATTCATAAAAACTCATACAAAATAAATGAGAAAATGAAAAAAATATAAAAAAAATTGAAAAAATTTGAAAAAAGTATTGCAAAATCAAAAAAGTTATATTAGAATTTAGGTGAAGTGGAGAGAAGTGGTACAAAGTGGTGGAAAAAGGAAATGAGGTGGAGACCATTGCTAATTGGTGAATATGAGCATTCTCTAGACGCTAAAGGCAGATTAATTATGCCAGTAAAATTGAGACAAGATATGGGAGAAAAGTTCATCGTAACAAAAGGGTTAGATGGATGTTTATTTGCTTTTTCACAAGAAGAATGGTTAAATTTTGAAACAAAATTAAAAGCATTACCACTTTCAGATAAAAATGCCAGAAACTTTGTAAGATTTTTCTTATCAGGCGCAACAGAGTGTGAGATAGATAAACAAGGAAGATTTTTAATACCAAACAATTTAAGAAATGCAGCAAATCTAGAAAAAGAAGTTGTTATCATCGGTGTTGGGACAAGACTAGAAATATGGGATAAAGGCATTTGGGAAAAATGCGATGAAGATATATCAGCAGATGAAATAGCTGAAAATATGGCAAATCTAGGTATATAACTTGAAAAAGTTTATATAGATACAAAAGACAAATATACAAAAGATAAATGAAAAATTCACAAAAGATAAAAAGAAAAGTATACAAAAGATAAAGATACAAAAGCTTTAAAAAATACAAAAGATAAATTTTTTAAAGTACAAAAGATTCTAGGATACAAATCAAAAAATAATAAGATACAAAAGCGAATGATTACAAAAGAATTCGTAAAAACAATTTGAAACCCAAAAGAAAAATGACAATATACAAAGATAAAGACAACTGGTAGTTTTCTAATTACCAGTTGTTTAAGCATAATAAAAAAATAAGAGGTGTAAAATTGAAATTTGAACATAAACCTGTCTTGCTTCAAGAATGTATAGAAGGATTACAGATAAAGCCAAATGGTATTTATGTGGATGGCACAATGGGAGGAGCAGGGCATAGTATAGAAATTGTAAAAAGATTATCAGATGATGGGTTATTAATTGGAATTGATAGAGATGAAGAAGCTTTAAAAGCTTCAAAAGAAAGATTAGAAAAATATAAAAATGTAACATATGTCCATGATAATCATGACAATATAAAAGAAATATTGCAAAAACTTAAAATCAATCAGGTGGATGGAATCTTATTAGATTTAGGTGTTTCTTCATATCAATTAGATGAAAGAAATAGAGGCTTTAGTTATTTAGGTGAAAATGAACTAGATATGAGAATGGATAAAAGCCAAGAATTGACAGCGAAAAGAGTTGTAAATTACTATTCTGAAAAAGAATTGGCAAATATCATTTATGAATATGGAGAAGAACGATTTTCAAGACAAATTGCGAAAAACATTTGCAATTATAGAAAAGAAAAGACAATTAACACAACAAAAGAATTGGTAGATATTATTGAAAAATCTATACCAAAATCAAAACAAAATGACGGACATCCAGCAAAAAGAACATTTCAAGCAATTAGAATAGAAGTAAACAATGAAATTAAACCATTATACAACACAGTAAAAGATTGTATTGATTGTTTAAAACCACAAGGAAGATTATGTATCATTACATTTCATTCATTAGAAGATAGAGCAGTCAAAAATGCTTACATAGAAGCAAAAGGGAAATGCACTTGTCCAAGTGATTTACCATATTGTGTATGTGGAGCAAAAACATTGGGAAACATTATTACCAAAAAACCAATCATAGCAACTAAAGAAGAACAAGAAGAAAATTCTAGAAGTAAAAGTGCAAAATTAAGAATTTTTGAAAAGATATAAAAACAAAAGCAAAGAGGAGGTGAGATAACCTATGGCAGCAAGATATCAATATGAAACAAGTCCAAGAAAGTTAGAACCGGATATTAGAAAAGAAAAGAAAAAACAAAATATTAAAGTAGTAAAAGACTTGCCAAAGCAAGATGTAAAATTATCAAAAGAACAAAAAATGAAACATAGAAAAGCAACTTTATTAGTTATGGTTATATTTGCTGTATTATTTACCATAAGTTATCGAAATACTCAAATTAACGAAAAATTTAATGAAATGCAAGAATTAAAAACAAAATTATCATCATTACAAAAGGAAAATGAACAATTGCAAGTAACAATAGAAAATAGTCTAAATTTAAGCAATATAGAAAAACAAGCAAAAGAAAAATTAGGTATGCAAAAATTAACGAATAAACAAACAGTGTATGTTAGTTTACCTAAAAAAGATTATATAGAATCTGCAACAGAAAAAGTAGAGATTAGTGACAATAATGAAAATTGGTTTCAAAAATTAGTTGATAAAATTTTTAATAAATAATTTTATAATAATACAAAAGTAGTCAATAGCATATATTAAAAATATATGCTATTGACTACTTTTGTATAGGCATAAAAATATTCACCTCTAATACATATTATTAGAGGTGTTTTTATGAAAGAAATTAAACTATCGAGCAAGAAAAAAATGAGAAATATTTTATTTGTATCTTTTTTGATCATTATTTGTTTAATTGTTAGACTAGGATATATACAATTAATACAAGGAAAAGAATTGGCTAAACTTGCTTATGAACAACAAACATTAGATAGAAAAATCAACCCGAAAAGAGGGACCATTTATGATGCAACAGGCAAAAATATATTAGCTGTTAGTAGTACAGTAGAAACAGTTACAGTCAATCCAGGAAATATCTCTGCTGAAAATAAAGAAAAAGTAGCAAAAGCTTTGTCAGATATATTTGATTTAGATTATGAAACTGTATTGAAAAAAGTAAAGAAAAGGAGTTCTATTGAAACAATTGTAAGAAAAGTCGAAAAAGAGAAAGCAGATATTTTGAGAGAATGGATGGAGCAAAACAATATTACAATCGGGATTAATATTGATGAAGATACAAAGCGATATTATGCATATAATAGTTTTGCATCACAAATTATTGGATTTTGCGGAAGTGATAATCAAGGATTAGATGGGATAGAGGCAAAATATGAAGAAGAATTAAAAGGAGAACAAGGAGCAATTCAAAAACATACAGATGCAAAAGGAGGAGAGATTGGAGAAGAAGGGGAAAATTATGTACCAGCTGTAGATGGAAATGATTTGGTATTAACCATTGATTTAACCATACAATCAATTGTCGAAAAATATTTGGAAGAAGCTTGTATAGATAATGTTTGTACTGATGGAGGAAGTATTATTGTCATGAATCCACAAAACGGAGATATTTTGGCTATGGCCAATTATCCAAATTACAATTTAAATGAACCATATGAGCCATATACAGAAGAATTAAAAGCAACATGGGATTCTTTGGAGCAGTCAGAAAAAACAACACATTTACAAGCGGTTTGGAGAAACAAAGCGATTGCAGATACCTATGAACCAGGTTCTGTGTTTAAGTTAATTACAGCTTCAGCAGCATTGGAAGAAGGAATTACAGATACAGATAATGAGGGGGAATTTTCTTGCACAGGTGGGATTGAAGTTGCAGGTGTTAGAATAAAGTGTTGGAGATATTATAGGCCACATGGTTCAGAAAGTTTAAGGCAAGCTTTAATGAATTCTTGTAATCCTGTTTTTATTGGATTAGGACAAAAAATAGGAGTAACAAAATATTATGAATATTTGGAAAAATTCAAATTACTACAAACAACAGGAATTGACTTGCCAGGAGAAGCAGGAAGTATATTTTTAGCAAAAGAAAAAGCAGGACCAGTAGAGTTGGCAACTATTAGTTTTGGGCAAAGATTTGAAATTACACCAATACAATTAGCAACAGCGGTGTCTAGTATTGCTAATGGGGGAAATAGTATAAAACCAAGAGTGGTAAAACAAATCATTAATAGTGAAACAAAAGAAGTAACAGATATTCCAGTAAAAAAAGGAGATATGGTTATTTCAAAAGAAACTTCTGAAAAAGTATTAAGTATGATGGAAAGTGTTGTATCAGAAGGAACTGGAAAAAATGCAAAAGTAGCAGGATACAGAATTGGTGGAAAAACAGGAACTTCAGAAGATGGGGTTAATACAAATAAATATGTAACATCTTTTTGTGGAGTAGCACCAATTGACAATCCACAAGTGGTTGTATTAGTGACTTTATATAATCCAACAGGTGAAGGAGGACACCAAGGAGGTGGGGTAGCAGCACCTGTAGGAGGACAGATATTTAGTGAAATATTGCCATATTTAGAAGTCAATAAACAAGTTTTAGAAGAAGATGAAGAAGAAATCATTCATCAGATACAGGTACCAGATGTGATGGGAAAAACATTAGAAGAAGCAAAACAGATTCTAAAAGAGAATCATTTAGAAATGTATTTAGAAAATGAAGAAGTAGATATGAAAAATACTTATGTAAAAAATCAAATTCCTAGTAGTGGGATAACTGTAAATGAACAAAGTAAAGTAGTGGTAGAATATTAAAAAAGTCATAAAAACTCTATACAAAAAATGATTTTCGTTATATAATATGAGAGATTAAATGGAGTCATTTGCAAAATTCAAGTATTCATAATCGAAAGGATTGAAAGAAATGGAATTAAAACAATTATTAGTAGGTTTAGAGAATTTAAAAGTAAAAGGAAATCTAGATATTGAAATCTCTGGAATTGAAAACAATTCACAAAATGTAAAAAAAGGATATTTATTTGTAGCCATACAAGGATTTTCAACAGATGGGCATCAATATGTGGAAAGTGCTATACAAAATGGTGCAGTAGCCATCATGATTCAAGAAGGCTGTAACTTAAAAGGGGTTAAAATACCAGATAATGTAACAGTAGTAATGGCAAAAGATACAAGAGAAGGATTAGCCATTGTATCAGATAATTTTTATGATCATCCATCAAGAAAATTTAAATTAATTGGTGTTACAGGAACAAAAGGAAAAACAACTACTACGTTTATGCTAAAAGAAATATTTGAAAAAGCAGGAAAAAAAGTAGGGTTAATTGGAACAATTGCTATATATATTAATGGAAAAAAATTAAAAGATAGTGATAGAACAACACCAGAAAGTTTAGAATTGCAACAAATTTTTGCAGAAATGGCAAAACAAGGTGTTGAAGTGGTCGTAATGGAAGTTTCATCACAAAGTCTAAAATTAAAAAGAGTAGACAGATGTGATTTTGATATTGCTATATTTACCAATTTTTCAGAAGATCATATTAGCCCAAAAGAGCATCCAGATATGCAAGATTATTTTAATGCAAAATTAAAATTATTTAAAATGTGTAAAACAGGAATTACAAACGCAGATGATTTACAAGGAGCAAAGATACCAAGATTGTTTCCAGAGAGTAATATTACAACATATGGAATTGATAATTATGCAAATCTTTTGGCAAAAGATATTACCATTACAAATTCTTATGTAGATTTTAAAGTAAAATTAAAAGATAAAAATGAAAGAGTAAAAACAGGAATACCTGGAAGGTTTAGTGTATATAATTCATTAGCGGCTATTTGTGTTGCGCAAAAATTTGGAATAGCCCCTGAACCTATAAAAGAAGCGTTATTGGAAGTAAGAGTACCAGGTAGATCTGAATTAGTAAATAATAAAAGAGAAATACCAATCATGATAGATTATGCACATTCACCTGAAAGTTTAGAAAACATATTACAAGCAACCAAAAGTTATACAAGAGGAAAGGTAATATCTGTATTTGGGTGTGGAGGAGATAGAGATCCAGGTAAAAGACCAATTATGGGAGAAATATCAGGAAGAATTGCTGATTTTACAATTATTACGTCTGATAATCCAAGAACAGAAGATCCTAAAATGATAGTAAATCAAATTGAAGAAGGTTTGAAAAAGAAAAATGGAAAATATATGGTAATGATTGATAGAAAAGAAGCAATAAAAGAAGCAATTAAAATGGCAACAAAGCGAGATATTGTTATTTTAGCAGGAAAAGGGCATGAACTATATCAAGAAATTGATGGAGAGAAATATCCTTTTGATGAAAGAGTAATTGTTAGAGAAATAATAGATGAATTAGAATCTGAAACAAAGAACAAGAAAAAATAAAACAAAAGAAAGGATGGATTAAATTGATATTCGAGGCAAAAGTATTAATCATTGCATTTATTGTATCAATCATTATGGGATTTATCATTATACCAATATTGAAAAAAAGAAAAGTGGGGCAAATAGAAAGAGATGATGGACCACAATCTCATTTAAAAAAACAAGGAACACCTACAATGGGGGGGATTATTATCATTATTACTATGATTATAGTAGTAATAGGAACATACACATATTTATCCATAAATGGAGAAACAGATTTAGCACATAAATTATTGCCAATATTAGTATTAACAATTGGATTTGGATTGATTGGATTTATTGATGATTTTAAGAAATTAGTATTAAAAAATACAGAAGGATTAAAACCAAGTTATAAAATGATAGGATTACTTATCATTTCAGTAGCATATGTTATTTATTTAGTATATGGATTAAAAATAGAAACACAAACGTATATACCAATCATAAAAACATATATGAATATGCCAGTTTTTATATATATACCATTTGCTATTCTTGTTATACTAGGAACAACAAATGCAGTGAATTTGACAGATGGAATCGATGGATTATCATCTAGTGTATGTGCCATTATTATTACCTGTTTAGCAATCATAGGAATTCGTTTGCAATTATATGAAGTATCAATATTTGCAAGTGTTGTGATAGGTGCAGTTTTAGGATTTTTAATGTTTAATATTCACCCAGCAAAGGTATTTATGGGAGATACAGGATCTCTTATGTTAGGAGGCGTTATATCAGGATTAGCATTATATTTAGAAATGCCATTACTATTACTTATAATTGCATTAATACCAGTATTAGAAACTATATCTGTTATGATACAAGTGGCATATTTTAAAAAGACAGGAAAACGATTCTTCAAAATGGCACCATTACATCATCATTTTGAATTATCAGGTTGGAAAGAAAATAAAGTAGTTGTTGTATTTAGTGTAGCAACATTATTATTATGTATTATTGGACTAATGGTAATTTAAACATTGTGTAAGAAAAAGACAAAAGAAAAGGTCGAAAATTAATTCTTTTCCAAAAGAGCGAAGAATTTAAAACATGTGGCTTTTTTTCTTGAGAAAGGAATGGTAAAAAGAATGGCAAAAAAGAAAGGGAAGAGTTTTTCAAGCTTTCTAAAAAACCCAATTGATTTTACATTACTGATAACCATATTATTATTGTTATCAATTGGATTAATCATGCTACTTTCAGCAAGTTCACCATCAGCACTTTCTGAAAGTGGAAATAGTTACTCATATTTTTTTAGACAGGCAATATTTGCAGTAGCTGGATTATTTATGATGTGGGTAATTTCTAATATAGACTTTCGATTTTATCAAAAATATTATAAATTAGCATATGTTGTAGCTTTTATATTACTGCTAGCAGTACCATTTATAGGAAGAGAAGTAAATGGGGCAAAAAGATGGATATATGTAACAGAAACACTTTCAATCCAACCATCTGAATTGGTAAAACTATTAATGATTATTTTTTATGCAGGAATATTAGTAAAAAATAGAGATGAACTAAATAAATATGGAAAGGGCTTTTTAAAACATATCATCATGATAGCACCAATCATTGTCTTGTTATTAATAGAACCACACTTTAGTGCATCAATTGTTATTGTTGGAATTGTAGCAATTATGATGATTATTGCAGGTTGTAAATTTTGGCATTTTCTTGTAACAGGTTCAGTTGTGGGAGTGCCATTAGGAATAGGATTAATTGTAACATCACCATATCGTTTGCAAAGGGTTACAACATTTTTAGATCCATGGAAAGATGCAACAGATACAGGTTGGCAAGTAATCCAAAGTTTATATGCAATTGGATCAGGAGGATTATTTGGAGCAGGACTAGGAGAAAGTAAACAAAAATATTTGTATATCCCAGAACCACATAATGACTTTATTTTCTCAATATTAGCAGAGGAATTGGGATTTATAGGATGTGCAGTCGTAATTATATTATTTGCCATATTTATATGGAGAGGAATATTAATTGCAATGAAATCACCAGATATGTTTGGAAGTTTAGTTGCTATAGGAATTACGGCACAAGTAGCTATACAAGTGATTATCAATATAGCAGTTGTTACTTCATCAATGCCAGCAACAGGAATGCCATTACCGTTTTTTAGTTATGGAGGAACATCACTATTTATCTTACTCTGTGAGATGGGAGTGCTCTTAAATATTTCAAAAGCAGGAGCAAAAAAAGAATAGAGGTTGCCAAAGGGGACGAGTGATGATTTTGGGGACGGAGCAAAAAATCATCATTTATAGAAATATTTCATTTAATACTTTTTGAAGAACAATATGATGATTTTTTGCTCCGTCCCCAAAATCATCAGCACGATCCCTTTGGTAATCAAGTAAAAAATGGAAAGGAAGAAAAAATGAAAGTAGTGATTGCAGCAGCAGGGACAGCAGGTCATATCAATCCAGGTCTAGCGATAGCAAAAAAAATACAAGAAGAACAAAAAGATTCTAAAATTATTTTTATAGGAACAACAAGAGGATTGGAAAATGATCTAGTTCCAAGAGCTGGATATGAATTAAAAACAATTGAAGCTTATGGATTAAGTAAGAAAATATCCATTGAAAATATAAAGAAAATGCTGAAAACATTAAAGGGATTTAGAGAAGCAAAAAAAATATTAAAAGAAATCAATCCAGACGTAGTAATAGGAACTGGGGGATATATTTGTGGTGCGACTATATCAGCAGCACATCGATTAAAAATTCCAACAGTATTGCATGAAAGTAATGCTTTTCCAGGAAAAGCAGTAAAACTATTAGCAAAAAAAACAGATACGATTTTAGTATCTTTTGAAGATGCTATAGGAAGAATAAAACATGCTAAAAAAATTGTATATACAGGAACACCTGTAAAAATAAAAAAACAGAATTATACAGAAGAACAAAAAAATGAAATGATAAAAAAAGTAGGATTAAATAAAGAAAAACCAATCGCATTAGTGTTTGGAGGAAGCCAAGGAGCAAGAAGAATAAATAATGCCATAATGGAAATTATAAAATCAGAGTTAAATGAAAATTATCAAATGATTTGGGCAACAGGACCAAAACAATATGATATTGTTAAAGAAGAATTAGAAAATCAACACAAAAATATTAACTATATAAAAAATATGAAAATTCTTCCATATATATATAATATGGAGGAAATCATGAATATTGTAGATGTCATTGTGGCAAGAAGTGGAGCAATGACAATTACAGAAATCGCAAAATTAGGAAAACCATCTATTTTAGTACCATTACCAAATGTTAGTCATGACCATCAATTATATAATGCAAAAGTACTACAAAATATTGAAGCGGCAGATATTATTTTAGATAATGAATTAACAGGAGAAAAATTAAATACCAATATAGAGAATATAGTATTGGATAAAGAAAAATGTCGAAAAATGGGAGAAAAGGCATTAACTGTTGCGACAGACAATGTAGAAGATAAAATATATGAACAAATTATAGAAACAATAGGAAATTGAGGCTATAGGAAAATAAAAGATTTTATTATATATAGAATAAAATGAGAGGGAAAAAATGTTTAGGAGTATTCAATTTAAAATAATTGTTGTATTTTTTTTAATAGGTATTATTGTAATTACAGGATTAGGCCTTGTATATATACAATCAATTAATCATTTAGAAGTCAACCTTGGAAATAAAGAAATTGGAAATATGGAAGAATTAGCTCAATTTATAGAACAAATGCGAAATATGAATATTACAGCACTTATTATCGCAGGGATTGTATTTTTTGTAGCTGGTATTTTAATAGCCATTGTTTTATCAAGATTTGTTATATATCCGATTAATAAATTAATAAAAAGTGCAGAAAAAATTACAGAAGAAGAAAAGAAAAAAGATAAAATAAGTATATCTAAAGAAGAAATTAAAAAAAGCAAAAAAGATATGGTGAATATAGAAGATGTATTAGGTGTCATGACAACAGAATTGAAAGAAAAATTGAGTGAAGTTTCTACACAAAAAAATCAAATAGAAACGATTCTTTTACACATGACAGATGGAATTATTGCCTTTAATATGGAAGGGGAAATCATATTAATCAATCCTGCAGCCAAAAAGTTTTTAAGCATTAGACCAGAAGATATCACATTTGATGATATTTTTGCAAAGTTTAATTTAGGAATTAATATGGAAAAAATTATTTATCTAGAGAACTGGACATCAACAGAACAAAGAATTCAAGTAGAAGATACATATGTAAATGTATTTTTTGCACCGTTTAAAAATGAATCAGATAGACCGAATGGTGTAATTGCAGTTATTCAAGACATAACAGAACATGTGCGATTAGATAATATGCAAAAAGAATTTGTAGCAGATGTCTCACATGAATTAAAAACACCAATTACATCAATTATGGGATATGCAGATACTTTATTAGAAGGAGAATATGATAAAGAAACTCAGGACAAGTTTTTAAATGTGATTGCATCAGAAGCACGAAGAATGGCAAGACTCGTTACAGATTTATTAACTTTATCAAGATATGACAATAATAAAAATAGAGTAAGAAAAGTGTCTTTTGATTTAGGTGAACTAGTGAAGAAATGCCAAGACAAATTAGCAATAGAAATAAAAAAGAAACATCATATAGTAAATTCTTTTGTAACTGCAGATGTTCCACCAGTTTATGCTGATAAAGATGATATTGAAAGAGTTATTTTAAACATTTTAACAAACAGTATTAAATATACACCAGAAGGTGGAGAAATCAAAATATATGTAGGATTTGTGTATAATGATGCATATATAAAGATTTTTGATAATGGAATTGGAATACCAGAAGAAGATTTATCTAGAATATTTGAAAGATTTTATAGAGTAGACAAAGCTCGTACAAGAGAAATGGGAGGAACAGGTCTTGGACTTTCCATTGCAAAAGAAATTTTGGATAAAAATGGAGGAAGTATTGATATAAAAAGTACAGTAGGAAAAGGAACAGAGGTAGTCATTAGAATACCAACCAAAGAAGTAAAAGAAGTGATTAGTTAATTAAATAGAACCATTAACTTGTAATAAATAATTAAAAAAGTGAATAATTGGAATTGAAAAATAAAAAGAATTCATGTATAATAAATAAGATTTTTAAAGTTTAAAGGAGAGAGAAAATTGAATCCAAAGATAAAAGAAATATTAGAATGGGGATATTGTATCATTATAGCAATTGTATTGGCATTATTATTTAGATATTTTATAGGAACGCCAACAATTGTGCAACAAGTTTCCATGTATCCAACATTAGAGCAAGACCAAAGATTATGGTTAAATAGATGGACAAGAACGACAAAAACCTTACCAGAAAGAGGAGAAATTATTACTTTTGAAGCACCAAGTAAAAAGTTTTTTACAAGTTCAGAAATTGATACAAATTATCCAGTTGCTCAATATGAAAATGAACCAACGAATATATTTAGTAAATTTGTAAAATATGTATTAGAAATTGGAAAAGAAAGTTATATAAAAAGAGTAATTGCACTTCCAGGAGAACATGTAGAAATTAAAGACGGAAAAGTACATATAAATGGAGAAGAATTGGATGAACCATATTTACAAGATGGAGTCGTAACAGATATTGAAGGAACTGGTTTTTCAGATTTTGTTGTTCCAGAAAATACGGTGTTTGCTATGGGAGATAATCGACCACATAGCACAGACTGTAGAGCATTTGGTTGTATACCTTTAGAAAAAATAGAAAGTACAGTAGCGATAAGAATATGGCCATTAAATAAATGGGGGCATGTAGATTAAAAGATAGAGATTTTCTATCTTTTTTTGTTTCAGTATTTTTCAACAGGGGGGTGGTGTTATTTATTATTTTTGAATGATTTCCTCGGCTTGTTTCATAGATTATAAATTCTAAGCTTTTAATAAGCGAGCCTCTCGCTGCTCGCGCTTCCTCACTTATTAAAAACTAAGAATTTATACATCTATTCCACGGCACATTCGTCAATACATTCAAAAATAATAAATAACACCACCCCCCTGTTGAAAAATACTGAAACTTAAGATTTTTTTCTGTTGAAAAATTAATAGTTTTAGTATATAATGATAAAGGTAAAGAAAAGGAGCGAAATCATTGATGTTTGATGAGATTATTGGAAATGAGCGAATAAAAGAAGAATTAAGAAAAGCAATACTTGAAAATAAAATATCACATAGCTATATGTTTGTAGGAATAGAAGGAATTGGAAAACAAATGATAGCTAAAGAATTTGCTCGAATTGTATTATGTACAAATGAACAAGAAAAAGGATGTCATCAATGTAAATCTTGTATGGAATTTATGTCTCATAATCATCCTGATTTTCTATACTTAGAACCAGATGGCAATAGTATAAAAATTGAACAAATTCGATATTTACAAAGAAAAATACAAGAAAAGCCAATCATTTCAAATAAAAAAGTATATATCATTAATGACGCTGACAAAATGACAACAGAAGCACAAAATTGTTTATTAAAAACATTAGAAGAACCACCAGAATATGGCATTATCATATTAATTGGCAGTAATGAAAATGCTTTTTTAAATACGATAAAATCAAGATGTATGAAAATTACATTTCAACCGATTGAAACGCAATATATAAAGCAATTTATGGAAAAAACATATGAAATGACCAATATTAGTCCAAATATGTTGGAAGCATTTCAAGGTAGTATTAAGAAAGCCATTTTGTTAAAAGATAAGAAAGAACAGTATAAAAGTATAGAAGATATGATAGAAAAACTAGATAAAACAGATATGACAGAATTAATAAAATTAGGAGAACCACTATATCAATCTAAAGATGAAATTATCAATATATTAGATTATATGAATATAATATTGTTGAAATTAGCAAAAGAAAACACACAATATGCAAATTGTATTGACATTATAGAAAATACAAAAAAAAGATTAAATCAAAATGCAAATTATGATATGTGTATAGATAACATGATATTTAATATGTGGGAGGAAGTAAATTGAAAGATATTGTAGGCGTAAGATTTAAAAAATTAGGAAAGATCTATTTCTTTAACCCAAAAAAATGGAGATTAAAAAAAGGAGATAAGGTCATTGTAGAAACAGCACAGGGAGAAGAATTTGGAGAAGTTATGATTCCGAATAGAACTGTTCCAGAGGATAAAATTGTTGAACCATTAAAGGTAGTTATCAGAATAGCCAATGGAAAAGATTATAAACGTTTTGACGAATGTAAAGAATTAGAAAAAAAGGCATTTGAAGTATGTAAAAAGAAAATAAAAGAGCATGGATTAGAAATGACATTAACAGATGTAGAAGTGAAATTTGACAATAGTAAAATTCTATTCTATTTTACAGCAGACGGAAGAATTGATTTTAGAGAATTAGTAAAAGACTTAGCTGCAGTATATAAAACGAGAATTGAACTAAGACAAATTGGAGTAAGAGATGAAGTTAGAAAAATTGGTGGAAATGGTGTATGTGGAAGAGAATTATGTTGTTGTACATTTTTAAATGATTTTGAAGCGGTATCAATTAAAATGGCAAAAGAACAAAATATATCACTAAATCCTTCAAAAATATCAGGAAACTGTGGAAGATTAATGTGTTGTTTAAAATATGAAAGTGAAGTATATGAAGAAAAATTAAAAAAATTGCCACATATAGGAGCCATTGTCAAAACAGAAGAAGGCGAAGGGGAAGTAGACTCTATAGAAACGCTTAAGGAAAGAGTTAGAGTAAAAATCAAAGATGGAGATACATATATTTATAGAAGATATGATGTAAAAGATATTCAAGTGATTAAAGATGCAGAAAAAGAAAAATTAGATCAAGAAGAAATAGAACATCAAAAAGAATTAGAAGAACTAGAAAAATTAGAAAAAGAAGAAGAAGAAATGAGAGAAGAATAATTTCTAAAATCAAGTCGAGAAAAGTCAATATTTTTAAAGAAGCAAAAATTATAAAGCGATCAATTAAAGGAGGTGAATATCATGGCATATAAAATAACAGATAAATGTATATCATGTGGAGCTTGTGCTGCTGAATGTCCAGTAGGGTGCATATCACAAGGAGATGATAAATTTGTAATTGACCAATCAGCTTGTATTAGTTGTGGTACATGTGCAGGCGTTTGCCCAGTAGAAGCACCAGAAGAAGAATAAGATTTACAAAAATGATTACATATACATAGTCAAAATATAAAACCATGATGCATTCCTAAGTAGAATTGATCATGGCTTTTTCTAAATAAACTGATAAAAAGGGGAAAATAATGGTAGAAAATAATATGAAGTATAAAGTAAGTATTGCTATTTTAGGAGTAGCATTAGTACAGATGGCTATTTTTGTATTTATCTCACTAAATATACGCTTGTATGAAAGACTTGATATAACAGGAATGAATAAAATTTCTTTACAAAGTATGGTAGTTATATTATTTGTTTTATTTATATTTTGTATATTTCATTATATGAAAATGAAGGAAAATGGAGTAAATATTGGATTAAGTAGAATAATAGGAATATTTTTTATAACTTATGCCACATTAGCAATGATTCTATTTATATGGGTAAGATTTTCGGAAGAAAAATGTGCTTTACAGATGCAGATTGATATAGAGAGTTCACAATATCTATACAGTAATAATGAAGAATTAAATACAGCTATGATAGAAACAGAGTATAGTATGAATGATGAATTTTACGAAAGGAAAAAAGAAATTATCAATCAAGTAGAAAATTCTAATGTGATAGAGAGATATATTTCTTTATTAATATATAATCCAGGATATGATTATTATAGCGGTGTGGTAACGCATGTAAGTGAAATAAAATATTACGTTATATATTTAGAAATGTTTCTATTAGGAATTGCTTTTTCTATATTTTATTTAAAGAACAGTTATTCTGATAATGAAACAAGAAATACAACACAAATATATTATGAAGAATAAAAGAAAGGATTTATGAAAACAAAATGAAAACATTAATTGTATCAGGTGGTGATATCAATATAGAACAATTAAACATATATTGTGAAAAACATACACGGACAAAATATTATTGCAGGAGATAGAGGACTAGAGGCATTATATCAACTAAAAATAGTACCAAATCATATTGTAGGAGACTTCGATTCTGTTTCTCCCGAAATTCTAGAATTTTATAAAAACCAATCTCAAATAATTTTTCATACATATCATCCTGAAAAAGATAATACAGATACAGATATTGCTTTAAAATTAGCTATCGGTTTGAAAAGTTCTGCAATCACGATTATGGGGGCATTAGGAAGAAGAATGGATCATGCGATTGCCAATATTCACATACTGAAAGATGCCTTAGAAACCAATATTCCTTGTCAAATTTTGGACGAACATAATCGAATTTACTTGATAAATAAAGAAATCACTTTAGAGAAAAATAGAGTTTATGGAAAATATATATCTTTAATTCCATTAACTAGTGAAGTAAAAGACCTGACATTAACAGGTTTTAAATATCCTTTAAATAATTATGATTTACCGATTGGGACAAGTTTAGGAGTGAGTAATGAAATTGTAGAAAATATAGCACAGATTAAGATGAAAAAAGGTATTTTAATTGTAATAGAAAGTAAAGATTAAAAAGTAGATGTAACCCATGTGTAGAATAACATTATATATAGAGAAACGCTAAGGAAAGAGTAACAATCAGTTGACAGAATCAATAAAAAATGATATGGTTGATACAACTTTTAGAAAGCAGAATATAGGAGGAATTGCATATGGGAATATTTGGTAAATTCTTTAAGAAAAATCAGAAATCTGAGCCTTCTGATAGTAATTACGAAATCAGTAGTCGGGGTGAATATTATCTAAGACAGATTGAGCGGAAATCGGGTTATTTTACAGAAGAGGGTATATGGCAAATAGAAAGGAAATGTACACCAGAATACAATATGGGAACAGATTCACTAATAGGTGGATGTGGAATAGAAGAGCAAGTAACAGAATATGATCTTCAAGTGAATTGTGAGATTTATACATGGCAATGTAAAAGATGTGGAGATTGGCACAGTATACCAGCTTCTCAAATTCCAGAAATAGTTAAAAAAAGAATCCGAAATAGGGGTGAGTTAAAAAGAGGAAAGAATCCGGTACTTATTGATTTGAGAGAGTATAAGCGAAAGAGAAAGATTTAGAAGTAAAAATTCTTAAAAAAAGCAAAAATTCAATAAAAAAATCCAACGAGTAAGTTGGATTTTTTTATTATTTATTTTTATTTGTTACTTCTTCTAAGTCTAATAATTCTTGCCATCTTTCATCAACAATTCTTTGGAAATCTTCAATCATCCACTCATTACCAGGTTTAAACATATGTCTAAATCTTTTTTGTGGTTTCAAGAATTCTTCAATTGGTAATTTTTTAGCAGGTTTATATGAAATATGATATACACCATTAACAACTTCGTATAGAGGCCAATAGCATGTTTCAACAGCAAGTTTATTGATTTTCATTAAATCTTCTGTTGGATATCCCCATCCTCTAGGACATGGTGACATAACATTTAAGAAAGCTGGCCCTTCTGTATAAATAGCTTTTTCAGCTTTTTCATATAAATCTTTGAAATTCATATAGGCAATGGTTTGAGCAACATAAGGAATATGATGTCCCACCATAATTTTACTTAAATCTTTTCTACATTGTGTTTTTCCAGGAATAACGGTTCCAGCAGGTGAGGTAGTAGTATCTGCATATTTAGGCGTTGCAGAAGAACGTTGAATACCTGTGTTCATGTATGCACCATTATCATAACATACATAAACCATATCATGTCCTCTTTCCATAGCTCCTGATAATGATTGTAATCCTATATCATATGTTCCACCATCTCCACCAAAGGCGATGAATTTTGTATCTCCATCAGCTGGTAATTTTCCTTGTTTTTTCATAGAAACATAAGCTGCTTCTGCTCCTGCAAGTGTAGCTCCAGCACATTCAAATGCTGTGTGGATAAAAGAGTCTGTCCAAGCAGTATATGGATATATAAAAGTAGAAACTTCCATACAACCTGTAGCATTTGCGATAACAGCATGGTCTTCTGGTTTTAAAGCTCTCATAATATGTCTTGCAACAGGAGGAGCTCCACAACCAGCACACATTCTATGTCCAGAAGTAAATCTTGAAGGTTTATTTGCAACGATTTCTTTTACATTATAAGGCATTATTTGTCACCTTCCTTTCTTAATCCTAA
>CASEEU010000023.1 GCA_949287075.1 uncultured Eubacteriales bacterium
AAGTTATAATGATGCATATATCTTTTTGATTCTTCTGTATCAATTCCATCTAATACTTGTTCTTCACTAATCATTCCTAATGTTGCAACTGATAATACTTGTGTTTGTCCTCTTGTAAATAAAGCACTTCCATGTGTACGAGGTAATAAGCCTACTTCACATGATAATGGTCTAATTTCATCTAATGCTCTTCCATCTACTCTTTTATGTTCATCAAAAATTAAATGTCTTACACATTTCTTTTCTAATTTGTAGATTGCTTCTCCTATATCAGCTTTATGCTCTTCTGCTAATTCTTGTCCAAATTTTTCTTCACAGCTGTTTGCTATTTTTTCTGTTAATTCTGAAACATGATTATCTCTTGTTTCTTTATCTTTTTCTTGGACAGCTGTTAACATGTCTTCTTTGAAATTGGTTTCTACAAATTCATAAATATCTTCTGGTACTGCAAATGATTTATATGCAAATTTTGGTTTTCCAATTTCTTCTTTCATTTTTTCAATGAATTTACATATTTTCTTGATTTCTTTATGACCTTCTTCAATTGCTTTTAACATTACATCATCTGGAACTTCATTTGCTCCTGCTTCAATCATAGCAATTTTATTTTCTGTTCCTGCAACTGTTAAAGTTAAATCACTTTTTTCTCTTTGTTCTTCTGTTGGGTTGATAATAATGTTTCCATCAATTAATCCCACATTAACTGCTGCTGTTGGTCCACCAAATGGAATATCTGAAATAGATAATGCTGCTGAAGCACCAATCATTGCTGCTACTTCTGGTGAATTATCTTGATCAACACATAATACTGTTGCAACAACTACTACATCATTTCTGAAATCCTTTGGAAATAAAGGTCGTAAAGGTCTATCAATTGCTCTTGATGTTAAAATTGCTTTATCACTTGGTTTTCCTTCTCTTTTAATAAAACTTCCTGGTATTTTTCCTACTGAATATAATTTTTCTTCATAATCTACTGAAAGTGGGAAAAAGTCAATTCCTTCTTTTGGTTCTTTAGAAGCTGTAACATTAACTATAACAACTGTATCTCCATATCTAACCAATACACTTCCATTTGCTAATCCTGCCATTTTACCTGTTTCAAAAACAAGTTTCCTTCCTGCTAATTCTGTTTCATAAGTTTTAAACATAAAAAATCCTCCTAAATTAAATAAATTTGCACCACTTACAAACTTTAGTAAACTTAATTTAGATGGTAACCTCTATGATGAGCTGGTGATGATTTTGGGGACGGAGCAAAAAATCATCATTATATAAATAATTAAAATATTTATGAAATTAAATGATGATTTTTTGCTCCGTCCCCAAAATCATCACCAGCTCATCATACAAGCTACTTACCTAATCTCAAGTTTACTAAAATTTTTTTTAAGCCCGATTATACACCGGGCTTTTAATTATTGTATAGAAAAAATCTACTTTTATCTTGACCCTATATAGATTTTTTCGTATACAACAAGGTTAAACTTCTTATATTCGTGAAGTACTGCGAAGCAGTCTTCACATTTATGCGTCGAAATCTTTGATTTCGCTAACGCATGTTTTCCTTATTTTCTTATTCCTAATTTTTCAACGATTGTTCTATATCTATTGATATCTTTTTTCGCTACATAGTTTAATAAGTTTCTTCTTTTTCCAACCATTTTTAGAAGTCCTCTTCTTGAATGATTGTCTGTTTTGTGAACTTTTAAGTGTTCTGTTAATTCATTAATTCTTTCTGTTAAAAGAGCGATTTGAACTTCTGGTGAACCAGTATCATTTTCTTCTCTTTTATATGTGTTAATGATTTCTTGTTTTCTTTCCTTTGTCATCGTTTACACCTCCTATTTTTTGTATTCTCCTTTAACTGAGCTTAAGATTTGGTGCTTATCTATAAGCTAAGTAAAAGGTATGTTGTTTTCCAACATACCTATTTTACTATATATTTGTAAATTTTTCAAGTCCTATTTTTGAATTTTCAGCATTTCATCATTTTTTGTCCAATTGGAGACGTTTCTGTTTGGGACAATTTTTGATATGAAATCAATTAGACAAATCAGACTTTCTCTAATATTTCTTTTAATCTCGTATTTTGTTTTGTTAAATACAGATAACCAATTAAAGCTTCAAATGCTGTTGAATACATGTATTCTTGCACATTTGAATTTTTAGGCAAATGATGATTTTGTGTGTTTCTTCCTCTTCTTACAATATCTTTTTCTTCATCAGTTAATGCTTCATAAATTTCATTTAACTTTTCTGCTTGACTTTTTGCTTTTACATATTTAATCGCTTCTATATGTAATTTATGTGGTTTCAAATTTGTTTCGTTAATTAATTTATTTCTTATAAATAGTTCATATACTGCATCTCCAATATATGCCCATGTTAATGGTGACATTAGCTCCACTTCTTGTTTTGTTCTGTCTATTTTTAAGAATTCTTCCATTTCTTTTTCTTCCTTTTCTGTTTTATTTTATTAATTATTATGTTTCACTTTACTATATTTTACAACACTGTATGAGTAACACCCAGTTTTATACATTGTTTAAATCTACAAATTAAAAATTTGTATGATATCTTTACAATTTTTTTCTGCTTCTTCAATACATGCTGATAATGTTAATAATTTTTTCTTTTGCTCCATCTTTTCTATTACCCTTTCAACTGATTCCTCATATGATACACCTCTTAATCCAAGTTCATGAAGCCAAATCAAAGCCCCTCTTACAGTAACAAATTTAAAGCATTCTGCATTTTTTACTACCTCTGCTACTAGTGATGTTGCTTCAATTGCATTATGATGTGCCTCGATTGCATTCAAAATCACTTTTTTGTCTTCCTCTGATACGCCCCACCCCTCTAAATACTTTTTAGAAAATTCTGCACTTAATTGTGGATGTTTTTTCTGAATTTCTCCTTTATAGACACGACTAAAAACCGTATGTTGCAAATATAATGATATTAATACTAAATCTTTATCTACATGATATTGATTAGCCAATTGTTCTCCTTTTTCAATGGCAATTTCAGTTAATTTCCATGCAGGAGCTTTATTCTTTTTTGTTTGCTCATACATTAATTCTTTTGCTTTTCTTACTACTTCTTCCATCATCTATAACTCCTTATAAGTTTCCACATAATTTTTTTGATTTTCTAAGATTTTTATTGGGCTTTTTCCAATGTTATTCTTCCTATCTTACCATTTTTGAATTCATCTAATAAAATCCTCGCAGTTTTTTCATCATCAATATTACCACCAGAAATAATGCAACCTCTTTTTTTACCAATTGCTAAAAAGATTTCATAAATATTTTCATTTTCTGGTCTTTCTTCATTTTCTAATTGTTCATGAATATATTCTTCTGTTAGTTTATATCTTTCACATAAATGTTTTGGATAATTTTCTATTAAAAATTTTACTAAATGATAAGCAATTTCTGTTCTTTGTAAAATATCTTCTTTTATAGTTCCAGTAAATGCAAGATGTAAAGCCACTTCTTCGCTTTCAAATTTAGGCCATAATACACCTGGTGTATCTAATAACTCAATTTTTTCATTGATACGAATCCATTGTTTTTGTTTGGTAACACCTGGCTTATTTCCAACACCAGCAGATGTTTTTTTAGATATTCGATTGATAAATGAAGATTTTCCTACATTTGGTATACCTAACACCATTGCTTTTATCTTTCTTCCAATTCTTCCTTTTTCAGCTTGTCCTTTTAGCTCTTCTTCCATGATTTTTTCTATTTTTCTAACACATTCTTCTATTCCTTTTCCAGAATTAGAATCTGTTAAAACGGCTGGTATGTTTTTACTTTTAAAATATTCCACCCATCTTTTATTTTGTCTTTCATCTGCTAAATCACATTTATTTAATACAATGATTTTCTTTTTATTTTTTGTAATCTCTGCTATATCTGGATTTTGACTAGATATTGGAATTCGTGCATCTAGCAATTCTATGACAATATCCACTAATCTTACATCTTCCATAATTTGCCTTTTGGTTTTTGCCATATGTCCTGGATACCAATTAAGGATAACACCTTTATCCATTTTATCTTTATCTAAATTACTTTCTTTTTGATTTTTTTTATTAGGCAATTTCATTCACTCCTTTATATTCCAACTCACTTTGTATACCATTATATCACATTTTTTCTTTTTTATAAAGAAAAACCATACAAGCCTTTAAAAATATACTTGTATGATATGTAATCATGCATTATTAGAAATATGTGTTTCTGGTTTTTTCTTTTTCACTATAAATCTAACAATTCCTATAATAATTAGAACAACTCCAACAGCTATGACAGTATTGCTATAAGATGGTAAATTGGTTATTCCCTCTTGAACTGCTTCTAATTTGAATTCTAATGAATCTGCTGTATCTAAATACGCATTAAATGCAAATCCTCCTATTACAAGAAGTCCTCCTACAATAATATCCGCCATTTTACTCATGATGACTAATATTAGACAAATAATTATTGGTATTAATATTAATAAAATCACTGTTTTTCCCCTTTCATATTTACAAAGTTCTATAATTATTTTTATCTGCTCTGTCATCTAGTTTTCTATCATATTGCTCATTTTTATAAAACCAATCTGTTTTTTTATCTTTAGGATGTGCTTTTCTATTTTTATCTGCTAACAAATCTAATACGATAGCTACAGGAATAATAATACCTATTAAAGATATCATTAATGCTGTATAATCTGATACTGATAATTGTGAAGCATCTTCAAATAAAGCTGTTAATTTTGTTGTTATATCTGAACCAAAATACATTCCATAAGCTACTAAATATATCAAAGCACCTGCCATTTTTCTTTTTACAATTAAGACCAAACATAATAATACAACAAATAATAGGATAATTTCTATTGTTTCATTAAATGGTGTGATAAAAAATTCTTGATGTAATTGTGCCATTAATGCAACTATAATTCTAAATATCCAATACATTACCATAAAGCAAACTAATAACCATGTTGAAAAATTTCTCATTTGTAATTCCTCCTTTTATAACTAAATAAGGCGAACAAAATTCGCCTTATTTAATTAATCTACAAAATCAAAATCATCTTTAAATTTTTCTTTAAAGATTTCAAATACTCTATTAAGTGTATCTTCATCATCAACACTTACATAAGACTCTTCATCTGATTCTTCATCTGTATCTTCAACTTTTAAGATAACAACTTCTCCTTCTTCCTCTTCTCCCTCTTCTGCAATTGGTAATAAAACAACATATTCTTCATCTTCTAATTCTACTAAGTCTAAAAATTCAAATCTAACTTCATTTCCATCTTCATCATTTAATATTACAATGTTATCTAAATCTTCTCCTTCATAATTTTCGTTTTCGTTCATAAATTTCTCCTTTCAATATTTATTTTATTATATATTACATATAATACACGATTAAAGCGAATTTTTCAATGTATTTTTTAATTTATTTAAATATGTTTCCAAAATGTATACTGCAGATATAGTATCAACGATATTTCTTTTTTTATGCTTATTGACATCTAAAAAATTCATTGTTTTATGAGCTGCAACAGTGGTTAATCTTTCATCAATAACTTCAATTTTTATCTTATTATATTTACACTTTAGTTTATGTACAAATTTCTGTGTAATTTCTCCTCTTTCAGACATCGTTCCATCCATATTTAATGGTAATCCTACCACTATTGTATCTACGTCATATGTTTCCAAAATTTCATCTAGTCTTTTTAGTACAATTTTGTCAGAATGATTCCTTTGAATGGTTTCTAATCCTTGTGCAGTTATATTTAATTCGTCTGTTATTGCTATTCCTACTCTTGCATCACCATAATCTATCCCTAATACTCTCATATTAGTCCTCTTCTAATCCTATGTATTTTTTTAACATTTTTTCCAACAATTCATCTCTTTCAATTGTTCTAATTTTATTTCTTGCATTATTATGACTTGTTATATATGTAGGATCTCCTGATAAAATATATCCTACAATTTGATTAATAGGATTATATCCTTTTTCCATTAAAGCTTCATACACTTCTTTTAAAATTTCTTGGCTTTTTGCATTTTGTTCTCTTTCCACTTTAAAATTCATTGTTTTATCAAACTCCATACAATTCCCTCCTTATATATTCGTGATATCACTTTCTTGTTTATCTGCATTGTCCAAATATTCTTCTAGTTTCTTTAGAACCTCTTCTAATCCTGTTCCCTTATAATATGATGATAATGCAACATTTATAATTGGTGTTACTTCTTGGTTTGACATATCTATATTCTTGTTTTCATTACCTTCGATTGTATAATCTGTTACATCTTCTGGTAAAGATATTCTCATTTGCTCAATATGATCTTTTATATCATTAATAAATGATGCTACACCTTCTGTATCTACTCCTGAAAAAGCAATAACAAATTTAGGTCCCATATATCTAACAAACACATAATCTTCTGAAATATTATCTTGAACATATCGACTAATTTCTTTTATCACTTGATTTCCTAATTCTCGACAATAATTTTTATTAATATCTTCTATATTAATAATTTTGAACATGCATATTGTTGATATTGTATATTGATCTATGATTTTCTTTCCTTCTCCATATAAGTATTCTTCTGAGTATAATCCTGTAAATAAATCTGTTCTTACAATAGATTCTAACGTTTTTTGATGTACAACTGTTTTTAATACAGATACAATATTATCTTTAATAACTTCTAGAACTGTTATATCCACATTGTCAAAATCATGTGGTGTACCACTTTCTAATATCCAATATCCAATATACACATTATCTATGTACAATGGAAAAAATATTGCTGATTTTGCTCTTCCGAATTCCATTTTTTGATATGGAAGTCTTTCATTATCACTATTTACAGTAACATATTTGGGAGTAGCTGTTTGTATACTATCTTTAAACATGTCTATATCTTGTAAAGATTTTAATGAATCCCAATGTCTCTGGTCAACATTAGATGCTTTTATTTCATATTCTGCACCATTAAAAACAACAATTGTTGAATATTTGATTTCATACTTCTCAATTAATATATTGTTGATTTTCTTTATTTTTTCATCAACTGAAGATGTTTCACCAATTGTATTCATAAAATCTTGAACAACTTGTAGGTTAGTAATTTTTTGGTTAATATTTTTAAATTTCTGAATTTTTTCGCTAATTTTTATATTATAAATCACTAATATAATGACTATGACTACTAATACTACAGCAACTCCTATTATCACTGTCAATTCCTCCTATTTACAAATTTCTTTTCATTTGATTTAATGTATCATTCATACTTTGAGAAAATACTCCAGATTGGTTGTTTCCTCCTACTGTTGGTGGTCTATATGTTCCTTGACCTGAAACCAATGGATAAATCATATTTCCTAGAGATTTTAAAACTTGCATAAATGTTTTGGAATATCCTTTTAAATTAATATCACAATTGATAATTCCTTCCAAATATTTTATATATATTTCTTCTTCAAAAGGTATTGTTATATACTTAATCAAGCTTCTATCAAACAATTCTGTCATAAATGACATAGCTGGATCATTATAGAAAGCCATTCCTCCAATAATTGTTTTTTCATTAACACCTTTAATTTTTATAAATTTATTTAATATAATCTTTAATTTTCCTTCTTCTAGTATATTTTTTGCTTTTAATTCTCTTAAAAAAGCTGTAAGTGGTTGTATGGTAAGAATATCTAAAGATTGTACTAAATAAGTTTCTAATGATTGTTTAAAATATCCCACTGGAGTATTAAAATCACAATCAATTAAGATTAAAGAATAATTCTTTACTAATGTTTCTAAGATTTCATCTACTCTACTAATAGAATCTTGTTCATCTGGTAAAGATGTAAATACTGTTAAATTTTTATTTACTTGTATTCCATTAGCAATTCCTTCTGATAATTGTTCAATACTATCTGCAGCAATATTTCTTAAAGCTTCTTCATTTTTTGTATATATATAATATGAATTTCTATTAACTGTTGTATCTAAGATAGCTACATTAATTCCCATTGATGATAATAATTGTGCCACATTATTTACGATAAATGATGTTCCATTTTTACTTGTTCCAACAAATGTCACAATTTTTTTATCAGATGTCAAAAGTGATGATATATCTATTGTTTGTACATAATTATTGTTTGTTCTTGTCATATCTCTTGAATTTGATGGTACATATTCATCATATGCATTTTGATTACTTTGTTGATATTGATCATTATATGATTGATTGTTATAGAAATTTTGATTTATGTTTTGAGAATGGTTAAATACTGTATTTTCTTCCTTATCAAAATCTGATTCTGGAATAGAATCTACCTCTTCAAATCCTGGTAAAACCATATCATCTTCGTTTGTATTTTCATTCGTATCTTCATTCATATCAAAGCCTGGCAAAGTTGTTTCATTACCATCTTCTTCAAATCCTGGTAGTACAGAATCAGATTCATTATCTTCGAATCCTGGCAATATTGTATTGTTTTCCTCTGTCTCAAGATTATCAAATCCTGGTAATACTGCATCTTCTTCTGGCTCTTCAAATCCTGGTAATACAGGTTCTTCTTCAACAGGAACTGGATTTTTTCTTGGTCTTCCTCTTCCCCTCTTGGCTGTTTTTGGTTCTTGTGTTGTCTCAACAGGAACTGGATTTTTTCTTGGTCTTCCTCTTCCTCTTTTTACAGGTTGTTGAGGATTTTGTGTTACTTCACTCTCACTCATATTTGGCATTTCCAAAGATGTTTCTTCTATTGTTACATTTTTAGTTGGTATACTTTCTTTCTGCTTTGCAACTGTTGATGGATTTGCTTGTTGTGCCACCTGATGAATAGATTGTTGCTGTGGTACTTGGTGTAATGTTTGTTGTACTTCTTGTGTCTTTTTTGGTTTAGACATTTTTCTTACACCTGTTACATTTACTGAAGAAGGTATTACAACTGGTTTTGTCATCGTAATTGATTTATCTTTTGATTTTAATAATTTTTCACTTGTTCCTGCTTCTTCCTTTTTCTTATCTTGTCTTAAATTATTGGATACTTTATTATTAAATGACATGATTTTTTGATATTTAGGTGATCTTTCCTCTAATACTGCTCTAACATTTAATGGTAAAAATTTTGTAATAATTCGTAATTGTGTATCATTATATTGTGCAGCAATATTATTAAAACTATCAATATATCTATCCTCATCTTTTCCTAAACTTTTATAATGTGCTAAAATGTTTTGTATTTCCATTTCACTAACATCATTTTCATTTTCAGATTGATAAGTTACTTCTTCAGCATCAATTTTATAATATGCTTTTGCTTCTTTTTTTAATCTTGGTTTGTGAATTAATCTACAAACCTCATCAACACTTCTATCATTTCCAAGTATTGCATTATAAATTCCAATACCAAATAATTTCACCAACATCTGCTCTGATTTTGTTCTTCTATCTAAGCAGATTAAAATAATTGGTATATCGTTTCCTCTCATATTAGATGCTTCATCACTAATACTATCTAATTTATCAAATATAAATTTGTCAATTTGTTCATATTGTGTATGTGAAAAAGCTTCCAAATCTTCACTGATAACAATTCTATCATATGATTTATCTTTTTGTATTTCTTTTAATATTGCATTAAAGTAATATACATTTTTATGTGAAATAATTTCTTTATATTCCTTTTGATATTTTTTTATAATTGCCTGTGAAATTTCCTCATTACTTACAGCAAATAAAACTTTCATTTGTTACCCCCTTCCAAATTTTACAAACACTGCAAATGCTAGTGGTAATATTTGGCATATAATTAATAATGTTACAAAGGTTACAATTAATCCTAGACCTTTTTCTAACGTATCTAGTTTTCTTACACCTATTACATACTTATGAATAGCACCTATAGCAATTCCTAGAAAACAAAATGGTATACTATAAATTCTAATAATATTCAATATATATGCTACCAATCCATATATATCTGAACCATATTTTTCTTGATAATCTTCTAAAGAATTCGCTGCATTTTCTTTTATCTCGACTAGTTTACTCTCTGTTTCTTCATCAATTGCTTGTTCAGCTGCACAAACTGTATTTGTACAAATGAATATTCCAAAAACAAGTATGAACATTGTAACAATGATTATTGCTTTTTTCATCTATTTGTTGCCCCTTTCTTTTTTATTTTTGGCAAAATATTCCTTATTTTTTCTTATACCTATATATCATACAATAACTTTAGAAAAATAGCAAGAATTTTTTACAATTTATTGTACAAATATTGCATATACTGATATACACAGTTTGCCCAATTTTTATCTGTTGCATATTTTATATTTACTCCTGTCAGGGTAGGTCCATTATAATAAGTACCAATTGCAACTTCTCCACCATATATGCTTGTCCCTTTTGGATTTAGGTAATATTTTATAAATACTCTAGCTAGTAAATCTATGCTTTCTGAATAATTCGAAAACTTATATGCACTATTATATGGACTAGAATCATATGCTCCATATCCAAATAAGTTTTTCTTTTCTAGTGCTATTTTAGATGTTCCCCATGCGCTTTCATGTATTGCCACAGCTGCAACAAATATTCCGTTAACTTGATATTGTTTTTCTATGTAATAAAAATATTCTGCATGATTAGCAAATATATTATTTTTGTCTTTATCATCTATTAATACTTTTTTAAATTGTTCTAATGATAATCCACTTGGTTTATTTAGTGTCATATGAAAGCTTAATGTACTTTTTGCTTCACTTGCTGATTTGGTATTTATACTATTATCATTCGTTATTTTTACTTCCTCTGTTGCATTTGAGTTAATATATGTCGTACACTCTGCTTTGACATATCCTCTTACTGTACCACTTTCTATTCGATACCAAGAATCCTTTATTTCCTTCAGCTCTAGTTCATCATTTTTCGATAATGTTGCTATTTTTTGAGAATGTTCATCTGGTTCTACCAAGACAGATAATCTATCAGAAGTAACATATAAGATATCTCCCACTTTAGCTATATAGTTACTTGTTTTAGCTCCGTCTCCTATTTCTACAATTTTATTGATAGAAGCCTTTATTATTTTTTGACTTACTTGTTCTTCATCAATGAATTCTTCATTTTTATATGTTTTTTTAATTACTACTTCTTGTATTCCTTGTCTTCCTTCTTGTATCACTTGTACAACGCCTTTTGGAAGGTCTGCATTTGTTCTATATTTTGTAATATATTCCAAAACTTCTTCTTTCACTTCATATTCTTCTGTTTTTCCATCATTCGTATTTTGTGAAATAATATCATCTAAATTTAGCTCCTTAGCTTGACTAATTTTTATTTTTTCTATCTTCTGACTAGTTGTTTCCTCTATAGCATATACTTTTCTTGAGAAATATAAATTATACAATAAAAAAGAATATAACATAAACATAATAAAAGCTAAAAAACATATAAAATTCTTGGTGGTTATTTTTACTTTTTTCCCTTTATTTTCTTTTGTTTTCATATAATCACCTATCATCATTTTACCTTTTGTGTCTACTTTTGTCAATTTAAATTTTTGGAAATTTTCTAGTGCATTTTTCCTCTTGATTTTCTCATATTTTTATACTATGATATAAGTGTTTTATCAAGGAGAAATGTATGAAAAAATCAAAGATTATTTTAACAATTATTGTTATTATTTTAATTGGTATCGTAATTTTTCTTGCGTTTTTAGTTTTCCAAAAACATATCTTAAAGAAACAATTTGAAAATGATATTCTAAATTTTGCTAATAAAAATCAGTCTACAATCTTTACAATTGATTCTATCACTTTATTTAGTAGCGCTGATGCAGCTTACAAAACAAATACAGCTAATAATTTTACGATTCAAAATTTATATCAATATACAGATATTGCTTTATTTATTAATAATATTTCTAATGAAAATACTTTAGAAAATACTTTTAAAAAAGTACATATTGAAAATCTTCATTTTTCAAGCATGCCAAAATTAGGAGAACCAAACTTATATTTTAAAAGTATCAATAATTTTGCTAAAAGTGATTTAACAGAAGAACCACCAATCACAGATTCTTTTGAATTTACAATTTCTTCTAGTGATGAAGCAGACTTAACCACTCCAACTTTATATAACAACTTAGCCAATCCTTTAACATTTAGCTATGTAAATTCAAATATAAAATCAGATTATACCATTACAGATATCTCATCTCCTATTACATATGATGGCTCTTTACTACAAAAATGTAATATTCATTTAGAAGATATTGCTTGTACTCTTTCATTTGATATTTATATCACTAATAATCTAGATGAAGATTTTAAAACAACTGTATCTATTGATATTCCACTTTCTTATGAAAATAAAAGCATCCTTGATGGTAATTTAACTATCAAACAAGATACAAATTATACTTTTTATCGATATAACTAAAGGAGGATATAAACATGAAAAATAATTTAACAATTGCTGAAGAATTAAAATTAAAATACCATAAAACTACAGAAGTTACCAATTTTAAAGATATGCTGTATAGATCTGGTGAAAACTTTAAATCTAGAACTGCCTTCAAAGAAAAAGATGAACATGGAAATATCATTACCATTACTTATGAAACCTTTAAAAATGATGTTGTCTATTTAGGAACAGATTTAATCAAACGAGGTTTTTTTAATAAGCGAATTGCCGTTATTGGAAAAAATAGCTATAAATGGTGCGTCTCTTATATGGCCGCTTCTATCGTAGGTGTTGTTGTTCCAATTGACAAAGAATTACATTGTGATGATGTGATTAATTTTATGAATGTTTCAGAAACGGTTTGTATTTTAGGAGATTTAAAAAATTTAGCTTCTATAAAAGAAAAGTTCCATACATTGACAAATAAAGAAACTGTATTCATTTCCTTTGATAAAATTGATTCCAAAACAAACGATATCTTATATTTTGATAATCTTAAGGTCATTGGAAAAGATAGTTATTTAAATGGCTTTCACGATTTTGATGATATTCAAGTTGATCCTGATGAATTGCGTATTTTGTTATTTACTTCTGGTACAACTGGAAATGCAAAAGGCGTTTGTTTATCACAAAGAAATATCTGTTCTAACATTCTTTCCACTTATGGTATTGTAAAAGTAAAAAGAAGTGATTTATTCTTTTCAGTTCTTCCTTTACATCATACATATGAATGTACTTTAGGTTTTTTACTACCAATTTATAGTGGTGCTAGTATTGCTCATTGTGAAGGATTACGATATATTGCCAAAAATATGGCTGAATTTCATCCTTCTGTTATTTTATGCGTTCCTTTGCTTTTAGAAAAATTACATAAGACCATTGTTAGAAATATGAATAAAACATTACCAAAAAAATATAGAAAAGAAAATCAAGATGAAAATCCATTTGATAATCTTCCTTTCTTTATAAAGAAAATTGTTAAAAACAAAGTCAAAAATACACTTGGTGGAAGATTACGTGTATTTATTGTTGGCGCTGCTGCTACAAATCCAGAAATCTTATCTGATTTTAGAAAATTAAATTTAAATACTTTACAAGGATATGGTTTAACAGAATGTTCTCCTTTGGTTGCTGGAAACACAGACTTCTTCCAAAAAGACGACGCTGCTGGTCTTCCTATTCCAAATGTAGAATATAAAATTGATTCTCCTAACAACGAAGGCATTGGTGAAATTATTGTCAAAGGTCCTAATGTCATGTTAGGATATTACAATAACCCAGAAGCAACTGCAAATGTCATGAAAGATGGTTGGTTTCATACAGGAGATTTAGGAAAAATTGATGAAAATGGATATTTATATATTACTGGTAGATGTAAAAGTGTTATTGTAACTAAAAATGGCAAAAATATTTACCCTGAAGAAGTAGAATATTATCTAAATGATAATCCTTTAATTTCTGAAGCTTTGGTTCAAGGAATTCAAGAAGATGATGATGATGAAACTTATGTAAAAGCACAAATATATCCAAATTTAGAAGCTATTTCAGAATATTTAAAAGGTAGTGTTCCTACAAAAGAAGAAATCAAAAAAATTATTTCTGATGTCGTATCCAGCGTTAATAGTAAATTACCTAATTATAAACATATAAAAGGATTTATTATTAGAGATAAAGAATTTGAAAAAACAACAACCCAAAAGGTAAAACGATATGGTGATAATATGAAATATGATGAAAATAAAAAATAATTTCCCTTAATTGGATAACATGAAAAAAAAGAGAAGTGACGTTCACTTCTCTTTTTTACAAGTAACGCTAAAGGATTAGCAACATCCTCCTCTGTTACCTCCGCAACAACAGCATATTAATAAGATAAGGATTATAATCCAGCAACAATCATCACCAAATCCGAATCCTCCGCATCCTCTGTTCTCTGGCATAGTCTAGACCTCCTTCCGTTAAAAGAACTATGTTTCTTTTTTCTTTCTTCTGTATGATATATAATATGTTTTTTACTAATTTGTGTTACTGTTTCTATATTTTATTTCTAATTTTCAAAATCGTTCTTTTTTACTATTTTTCAAGTATTTGGGAGGTTAGTTTGAATTTTTTTAATTTTTTTTGAGATTTTTTATAAAAATCTATTGACAACTTATTAAAAATTTTGTATACTAGATTTCGTCGAAAGGACATGGTCGCTTAGCTCAGCTGGGAGAGCATCTGCCTTACAAGCAGGGGGTCACAGGTTCGAGCCCTGTAGCGACCACCATGTTTTTTACGGCCCGGTAGTTCAGTTGGTTAGAACGCTAGCCTGTCACGCTAGAGGTCGACGGTTCGAGCCCGTTCCGGGTCGCCATTTTTTTATGGCTTCATAGCTCAGTTGGTAGAGCAGAGGACTGAAAATCCTCGTGTCAGTGGTTCGATTCCACTTGAAGCCACCAG
>CASEEU010000024.1 GCA_949287075.1 uncultured Eubacteriales bacterium
AATTCCACAAGATTTAGGATTTATTGATAGAAAAGAAGATCCATTCCAATATGAAATTAGTTTCCCAGTTATGAAAAAATCAATGGGAAATATCATTGAAAGAGTTATCAGAACACATGGATTAACAGAATCAGCAGAAGTTATTGATTATATCAAAGCTTTAGGATTTAAATATTCAACTTTAGCAGGTATCACATTCTCAATGAATGATGTACAAGTACCTGAGGCAAAAAAAGGATTATTACAAGAAGCAGATAGTAAAATTGAAAATATTAGAAAACAATATGCAAGAGGTTTAATTACAAACGATGAACGTTATGGAGAAGTTATCAAAGTATGGGAAGACACAACAAACAAAGTTAGTGATGCCATGGAAGAAAACTTTGATGAATTAAACCCAATCTATATGATGGTTAAATCTGGAGCCAGAGGTAACATGAGCCAGTTAAGACAAATCGCTGGTATGCGTGGATTGATGGCAAGTACAACTGGTAAAGCAGTTGAAATACCAATTAAATCATCATTTGCAGAAGGATTAGATGCCTTAGAGTACTTTATCTCAGCACATGGTGCGAGAAAAGGACTTTCAGATACAGCTTTAAGAACAGCTGACTCTGGATACTTAACAAGAAGATTAGTTGATGTATCACAAGATATTATCGTAAGAGAACATGATTGCGGTACAGATGATGGAATCATTGTTTATGATATTAAAGATGGACAACAAGTCATTGAAAAAATGCAAGAAAGATTATTAGGAAGATTCCCTGTTGAAGACGTATATAATCCAGAAACGAAAGAACTAATTGTTGATACCAATACCATGATTACAGAAAAAATTGCTGATGAAATTGTGGCAGCTGGAATTGAAAAATTGAAAGTACGTTCAGTGCTTGGATGTCGTTCAAAATATGGCGTATGTCAAAAATGTTATGGTATGGGATTAGCAAGAAGAGATTTAGTATCAATTGGTGAAGCAATTGGTATCATTGCAGCACAATCAATCGGTGAACCAGGTACACAGCTTACAATGAGAACAATTCACTCTGGTGGTGTTGCTGGTGTAGCAGATATTACACAAGGTCTTCCTAGGGTTGAAGAGCTATTTGAAGCTAGAAAACCAAAGGGACTTGCTATTATTTCAGAAATTGAAGGTAAAGTAAAAATTAAAGAAACAAAGAAAAAGAAAGAAGTTATTGTTACAGGAAAAGATAATTCAAAATCTTACACCATTCCATTTGGTTCAAAAATGAAAGTAAAAGAAGGAGACATGGTAGAAGTAGGAGAACCATTAATAGAAGGTTCAATTAATCCAGCTGAAATCTTAACATTAAAAGGACCAGAAGGTGTATATGAATACTTAATCTCTGAAGTACAAAAAGTATATAGAAACCAAGGTGTTGATATTAATGATAAACATATCGAAGTAATTGGTAGACAAATGCTTAAGAAAGTAAGAGTAGAGGATAATGCTGATACAGATATGTTCCCAGGTTCATTAATTGATATGTATGAATTTGAAGATAAAAATAATGAAGCAATTGCAGAAGGAAAGAGACCTGCAACTGGAAAAAGAGTATTGCTTGGTATTACAAAAGCTGCTCTTGCAACAGATAGTTTCTTATCAGCAGCATCATTCCAAGAAACAACAAGAGTACTTACAGATGCAGCAGTTAAAGGCAAAATAGATGATTTAGTGGGATTAAAAGAAAATGTTATCATAGGTAAATTAATCCCAGCAGGAACAGGAATGCAAAAATATCAAAATATTCATATCAGCACAGAAAAAGAATTAGAACAAGTAGCAGATACAGAAAATATGTAATTAATAAAAAAGTTGCCAAAGGGAATGAGCCTTTCTGGCAACTTTCTCTATTTTTGCTTATTCAATAAATTTTCAGATAATGTTTCATTATAGATTTGGTCAATATTATTAACAGATTGCTCATATTCTTCTTTTATTTTATCTATTTCAGAAGTCTGAGATAAATATTTATTACTACTAGACATAAACATACTAAAAATTACAATCAAGAAAAAGAGCATAGTTAGTAGAACAAATAAAGTAATGGCACCACTTTCTTTTTTTAAAATTTTTTTTATCATAAAATCCTCCGTTATTATTTATTTTTATCTAAATAGTAATAATTTATTAAAATTTAGAAAAAATAATTTGATTTTATCCATGTTATGTAAAAAAAGAATAATGCATAGAGCAGTAAGCAAAAGATAGCAAAAAAGGGCCTCAACTTGACAAAATGGCTATTTCCAAGTAAAATATAATAGAGAAGGTATAAGGAGAAATATATATGCAAAATACAAATAGAAAAGTTTTTGATAAATTATTATCAAAAACGAAAATATATTTAGCAATTATTTTCATATTGTTAGTAATTGTTTGTATAGAAAATGTCATTATGATCATACCATCTGTATTAATTTTTATGGCGGTTGTGGCATATTCTTACTATGCAAATAATAGAAGAAAAAGTGAAATATCAGAAACACTGCAAGATTTAACATTATCAGTAGATACAGCAGCAAAAAGCAGTTTAATTAATTCTCCATTCCCATTGATCATTATGGAATCAAATGGAAATGTTATATGGAGAAGTTCTAAATTCATATCTGAATTTGAAGGATTTGATATTAATCAATATTTAAATAATTTAATAAAAGATATAAAACTAGATATAAAAGAAATAGAAAAAGATGACTCAAAAGAAAAAGAAATTTCAAGACATATAGAATTAAACAATAAGAATTATGAAGTATTAGGAAAATTTGTTCATTCAAGAAAGTATGATAAAAAACATGATGATAAATATATGATCATGTTATACTTTATTGACGAAACAGAAATTGTAACATTAAAAGAAGAATATAAAGATTCAAAATCATGTGTAACCATTATCATGATAGACAATTATGAAGAAACCATGCAACAATTAGAAAGTGAAGAGAAACCACAAGTTATAGCAGAAATTGATAAATGTATATATGAATGGACAAACAAAAGTAATGGTGTATTAATTAAATCTGATAGAGACAGATATGTATATCTATTTGAACAAAGATATTTTGAAAAAGTAAAAGAAGATAAATTTAGCATTTTAGACAAAGTAAAAGACATCAAAACAAAGGAAAATGTACAAATTACATTAAGTATAGCAGTATCTAATGATGGTCTAACAGATAAAGAAAAATATAAGTCAGCACAAGCTGCCATGGATGTTGTTTTAGGACGTGGTGGAGACCAAGCAGTTATTAGATCAAATGAAATATATAAATTCTATGGCGGAAGAGCACAAGAAGTAGAAAAAAGAACAAAAATAAAAGCAAGAGTAGTAGCACATGCATTGGAAAACTTAATAAAAGATGCAAGCAAAGTTATGATAATGGGACATACAAATCCAGATATTGATTCTATGGGTTCTAGTATGGGAATTTATCGATTAGCAAAATGCTTAGGTAAAAAAGCATATATTATTGACAGTAATGAAACCAATACATTACAAAGTTTTAAAGCAGATTTAGCAAAAGAACCAGAATATGAAGACATATTAATCACCAAAGAAGTTGCAGAAGAAAACATTGACAAAGAAACATTAGTGGTTATTGTTGATACGCATAAAACCACATATGTAGAAGCACCAGAATTACTAAAAAGAACAGGAAAACTTGTTATCATAGATCATCACAGAAGAAGTACAGATTATATAGAAAATGCAACATTAACTTTCCAAGAAGTATATGCTTCATCTGCAGCAGAATTGGTAACAGAACTACTACAATATGCAGAAGTAAGAGTAGATTTAAAAACCATTGAGGCAGAAAGCTTATATGCTGGAATCATGATGGATACAAAAAACTTTACATTTAAGACAGGTGTCAGAACCTTTGAAGCAGCTGCATATTTGCGTAAATGTGGTGTTAACATTATAAGAGTAAAAAAATGGTTCCAAAGTAACCTAGACACTTTTAATAAAATTGCAGGTATTGTAAAAAAAGCAGAAATTGTAAATGACTCAATTGCGATTGCAACTTATGAAAAGAAAGATAAAGAAGCAAGTCTAATATGTGCAAAAGCAGCAGATGAATTATTAACAATTAGTGATATAACTGCATCATTTGTTATGGGAAAAGCAGGAAACAAAATTTGTATTAGTGGAAGGTCAATAGGAGATATTAATGTACAAGTCATATTAGAAAAACTAGGTGGTGGTGGACATATCACACTAGCTGGTGCACAAGTAGAAGAAATGACTATGGAAGAAACGAAACAAGAACTAATTAATAGAATTAATGAATATTTTTCAGAAATTGTCAGATAGAGAATGTCGCATAGGGATCAGATCCTTATGCGACATTTTTATGTCTCATGGAAAAACGATCTCAACGGGACAAAAAATGTCCCATAGAAAAACGATCTCAATAGGACATTCCCTAGTAAAAAATAAATTAGGTATACTATTTGTAAAACAAATGTAATACAAAAATAATATAACATAAAGTTCTTTGAAAAGCTAAAAATCCGTAAAAATATCAGTTTTTAGGCAAAATTTGACAGCATATATTATATTTACTTAGAGACTCTAGTATATTAAAATAATTATATATATATTTATATATTTACAGCATAACTGAAAAGGAGTCGATGAGCGAATATGAAGAAAAGTTTTAATGGCAACGAGAATAGAGGGGATAGAAATGTAACTAAAAAAACTTTTATGTTGGTCATACTAGCAATTATTACCATAGTTATGACTGCTATTTATCATGCCCAAACAGTAGAAAGAAGACAAACCTTAATAGCAACAAATCCAGAACTTGCAAAAGCCATGACATATGGAGAATTAACAGACAAAGATGAAGAAACACAAAGTGAACATGTAAGATTTGGTGTGTATTTTGCAAGAGATTTGAATGGGGATGGTTATGCAGAAAAAGTAAAAGGAACATGTAAAGAGGTAGAAGGAGAAGATACACTTTACATGACTTTAAATGTGCTTGAAAATGGATATTTGAAAGATGCCAAAATAGAAATTGAAGCAGATAATATGTATTTTAAAACGGCATTGGTAGATGATGAAGTGGTAGAAGGAAATTATATCAGTGAAAATACAACAACTATCAATCTAAAACAAGTACAAGCAGGAACACAAAAACTAATCTTTGGACAAGTGCGTTCAGGAGATTATCGATATACAAGTACAAAAAGAGATACCATAGGAAAAGACACAAACAAATATAGTGGAATCAATAAAATAACATTAACAGGAACACATGTAAAAAATGATGGAACAGAAACGCAAATAGAAAAAGAGATAGAAGTACCAGTAGATTGGTATGGAACAACAAAAGCAGAAATACCATACACATATGGTTCAAATAAAGAAAAAAATAAATATCAAAACTACAATACAGAAGGAATTGTAGATGAAGCAAATCAAGAAGTAAACTTAGAATTCAAAATTGTAACACAAGAAAGTAATAACAAGCTATTATTAAAAAAATCAAATATCGAAGGAACGATACCAGAATTCAATGGATATAAAGCAACAAAAGTAGAAATAACAGGAGAAAATGTTGAGTATACATATGACGAAGAAACAGGAAACTTTACAGCATATAGAGAAGCCACAACAGGAGAAAATGGAGTTGTTACAAAAGAAGCTTATACATCAAGCTGGGGTACAGCAAGATATAGTGAATATAAACTAAAAGTAACTTATCCATTAGCAGCATATGAAAGTGCAAGTGAAAATGGAACAATTGTATTAAACATACCAGTGAAAGCAACATTTGAAGGATATAACAATGCAAACGAAGAATTTAATAATCCATACATCAGTAACATAGCAGAAGACATCATAAGCATAACATATGAAAGAGGTGGAGGAGATGTCATAGGATATGATGTGCAAGTTGGAACATGGGTACCAAATCCATATAATGTATATGTTGTGTCAAAAGAAAATGCAGTAAGTTATTATAACCAAGTTCCAAATGACACAAAAGATACATATGAAGTAAAATGGTATGTATCAAGAGGAAACTCAGGAGAAATATCAAATGTACAATTAAGAGAACAAGATGCAAACTATACAGACAAATTCTTAAAAACAGATGGAACATACGAAGATATGTTATCATACAGCAAAAATATAGGAATTTATTTCACAACACCAGGAGCTATGTTTGGAGAAAATGGATGGATACGTGTATATAATGATGAGACAGATGAACTAATCCATGAGTTTACAAGTGAAGATTGGGAAAACTATACAAAAGAAAATCCTTATCTATATGATGAACCAGTAAATCACATCAGAATCGAAACAAGTTCAGCAGAAAGAGTAAGTAGTTTTACAGCAACAAGCATTAAAGAAACGGATAATGCATTATTGACAACAGAAAAAACAAGAGAAGAATTTGATAAACTAAGTAAAATCTATTCATACTTAAGTGGATATGCAAAATACACAGAAACAGAAGAATATCAAAAATTAAAAGATGATGTAGGAATTGCCAATTATGATGAACCATTATCTATGGCACAAATCTCAAGTGCAACACCAACAACATTATCTACACAAGAAACAACCAATATGAAAATTACAATAGGAACAGTAAACTTAGGATATAATGTTGAAGCATGGAAAAATGGAACCTTTTTAGTAAAATTCCCACAAGAAGTATTGTTAGCAGAAATTAACAATATCACCATCAATAACAACAATGTAACTATCTTAGGCTATGACATTTATGAACAAGATGGAAATTATTACTTAAAAATACTAACAGAAAATGAAAATCCAGAACATTATACAATCACAATTGATGCCAATATCACACCAGACCCAAGAAAAATATCAGCCACAAGAGATATCGAATTATATGCCTATAATGAAGAATGCAATAACTATAAAGATAATTTAAGAGCACAAGATATATATGACATCAATGGAGACGGAAACACAGAAGATTTAGTAGATTATAGTAAAAGGTCAATTACATTTGTAGGACCAACAACATTGTTAACGACAGAAACCGCTTCAGACTATAATGAAGAAGGAGACGAAATTAAAACAACAGTAGCACCACAAATAGCAGAAATTGACAAAACACAAAATAACAGAACAGCAAAAATCAGTGTCCAAATCACAAATAATTATTCAGGAAATATCAGTGGAATTGTCGTAGTAGGAAAAACACCATTTGCAGGAAATACATCACAAATATTAGGAACAGATTTAGGATCAACCTTTACAGCTAAAATGACAGGGCCAATAGAATTACCAGAGCAATTACAAGGAATTGCAAAAGTATACTATTCAGAAAATGAAACAGTTAATAATGATTTAAATGATAGCAGTAATAACTGGAAAACAGCAGAAGAAATTACAGACTTTTCAAGCATAAGAACCTATGCGATTGATTTAAGCGATTATGTAATACAAAAAAGTGAAGAATATATCTGTACATACGAAATAGAAGTACCACAAGATGTTAACTATAATGATGTGACATATTCAACACATGCTGTGTATTTCTATTTAGAAACAGATGAAGGAAAATTAGCAGACCAGACAGAAACTAATAAATTAGGATTTATGATAGCTAAAAAATATGATTTAGAGGTTATAAAAAATCAAAAAGGAAATAATTTCTTAGTTAAAGGAGCTACATATAAAGTAACTGAAGAAGGAAGTAATAATAGCAAAATAGCAAGAACAAATAACGAGGGAAAGCTAAAAATAAGTGATTTATATGCGGGAAGAACATATGAATTACAAGAAATAAGATCTCCAGAAGGATATAATCTAAACAAAGAAATCATTAAATTTAGAACCTCAGTAAATGAAAATGGAAATATACAAGTAGAAAAAATAGAAGGAGAAACCAAAACAGATTTTAGTGTAAATCATACAACCATATCTGTAACAGTTGAAGATGAACCTTTGAGTAGATTAAATATATTAAAGCAAGATACAGAGGGACAAAACTTAGAAAATATAAGATTTGAAATAACAGGAAAAGGTTATGAAAATAGAGTTATGATTACAAATGGACAAGGAATTGCAACAATAAATAATCTGTATCCAAATGAAGAATATACAATAAAAGAAGTGAGAGCAGATGGTTATTATCTATCAGAAGGAGAATTAAAATTTATAATAGAGCAAGCAGGAGAAGACTATAACTTAAGAATTATAGAAGATACAATACAGGTATTAGATTTATCCAGTGGAAGAACAGAGGATAATTTACCAAGTTTCCAAATAAAATTACAGAACGAAAAAATACCAATATATGATTTTGAAATATTAAAAACAGACAATGAAACAAATGAGCCACTTGCAAATGCACAATTTCAGTTAAAATCATTAGATGATAATGAAGAACAATATTATACAACAAGTAAAGAAGGGCTAATTGAAGTAGAAGGATTATATCAATATGTAGAAGGAAAGAATATCTTAGGGGAATATGAACTAACAGAAGTAGTAGCACCAGAAGGGTATATAACAGATACAAATACATATAGATTTAGATGTGAAAATGTAGATGGAAATCTACAACTAGAATTCCTAACAGAAAATACATTTGAATATACAGTAGAAGAAGGAAGAATAAAAGTAAACTTCAAGAACTCACCAATATTTACGTTATATAAACAAGATGGGGAAACTCAAGAACCATTACCAAACACAAAATTTGCAATATATAGCATAGATGAGGAAAGAAACGAATATTCAGCATATGATGTAAGAGGAGAATTAGTAGGAGAGACACAAGAAATAGAAGGACAAACATATCAAATAATAACAACAGATGAAAATGGAGAGATTTCACTAAACTTACCACAAGGACTATATAAAGTAGTGGAAGTAGAAGCATTAGAAGATTACGAATTATCAGAAGAAATAGAAGATAGAACATATTACTTTGGAATTGATGCAACCATACCAGCAACGAAGGAATGGACTAGTGATAATTATTGGACAAATACGGCAATATCTGGAAGTGGATTGGATTCAAATGCTGATAATAAGTTTGTGATTATAGATGATAAAAATTATGATTTAAGCATAGATGCTAATAATACAAGTTCATCAGAACCGATTAATATTAAATTTTATGATGAATGCGGAAATGGAATTTCAATACTAAAGTTTGACACAAACAAAAAAGTTGAATGGGCAAGAGTAATTGCAGGAGAAGATGAAGATATTGCATATAATGTATTATATAAGGATGAAAATAATATAATAATACTAATGGGAACAAAAAGTTCACAATTATATGTATATGACCAAAATGGTAAAAGTTTTATTATGGATACAGGGATAGAACAAAAGGATAACTATAATCCTATAGTAATAAAGATGAATGGACAGGGAGAAGTTATTGATTTTGTTTGTATAAAAGGTCAAATTAATCAAACAGCAAACGCTATAAGTGGTAGTGAAATAAATCATAATAATCATTTTGCTATAAGAGTTCTATATAATGCTAATACGAGTTTAAAAATAGATTCTAAGGATACTGTATTAGGTCAAGAAATAGAAGTAAATGCCATTAGAAATGCAACTAATGTAGGAATAATATATTTTGATGAAAATCTAAAAGTTGTATGGGCAAATACAATGGATATTGTTAATAATAATCCATCTGGTGGTATAGAAATTGATGATGATGGAAATGTCTTATATGTGGGAATATTAAGAGCGAGTTATACGATTCCAGCTGAGAATACAGTGGATAATGTAGAGATTCCTTTAATCACGAATGGTTCTTATGATCACATGTATATACAATATAACAAAGATGGCAAAATAGTTTGGGCTAAGAATTTTGGTGGTACAGGTAGGGACGATTTAGAAGATGTATTTTTGGATGAAGATGGAGGTTTTGTTGTTGTAGGGCAATCTAGAGCCGACATCACAATTCCAGCAGATGAAACAGTTAGAAATGAAGAAATGGTAATTGAAATGCCAGAAGGAATGAGCAGTTATGGTACTGCCATAAAATATACCAAAGATTTGAAAGTTGAATGGGGATTAGCATTTGATAAAATGACAAATTTTACAAGTGTTATAAAATATGGTAATGAATATTATTTTACAGGAAGTAAGACATCTGGAGAAGCGATTATACCTGCTGATAAAACTTCAAGTAATAAAGAAATAATAGTAGATGATTTTAGAGGAGGTATATTTTTATCTGTTAGTAGTGAAGGAAAATTTAATTGGATATTAAAAACTACATCATCAGGAAATTCTCTATATCCTATTAATATAGGAGAAGAATTTTTGGTGCAATCTAATGGTGGAAATATAGTAAGAATTTATCAAAAAGTAGTATTACCAGAAGTTCCAGAAGTACAAAATATAGTGATAAATAATTATAAAAAGAAATATAGAATTAGGACTTATGTAGATGGATATGGTGGAACGATTAGTGGACAAGGAAGAGATCCATATGAAGAAGTAACGATTCATGAGGATAGTGTAAAAGATATAATTATTACTCCATATGATGGTTTTAAAATATATTACATTAAAATAAATGATGAAAAAATAGAATATACAACTAGAGAAGATGGAACAGTCATATTAGATAAATTTACAAATATGACAGAAGATAAAGAAGTAGTAGTAGTATTTATTTCAGAAGAAGAGGTATTTACAATAAATAAAGTAAATAAGGACGGAGAAGGAATACCAGGAGCAGAATTTGAAATTACTAGGCAAATTATAGATGATCCATCAATAGGAGAAAATGCTATTGGAGAGTTAGAGCAAGCTGGAGAGGATTATTATGGATTTACTAAAGATGGAGATACATATGTTCCAGATAATTTAGAGGTAAATAATTCTATTGCAATGAGTGTAATAAGGATTGATTTAAGTACAGCAAAAGATTGGTATAAGATAACTATTAATGCAGAAATGGATGTAGGAGATAATTATCAAAATAATGCAGTGGCATTTATAGAAAGTCCTTCAAATTATGAACAACAATGGATATTTAATTTGACAGAAAAACAGGAAGCACAAGATTATACATTAACTATTCAAGGTGGAGAAATGTATGAACTTATATTAGGATATGCAAATCAAGAGGGAAATACAGATGATAAATTTATCATCAATTCAATAAAAGTTGAGCAATATAAATATACACAAACAGTAAGAACAGATGGGAATGGAGAAATAAATTTAACACTTTCAGAAGGAAATTATATAATAAAAGAAACAAAAGCACCTGATGGATACATTTTAAATGAAGAAGAAATACTATTTACTGTTGGGGATGGAAATAATTCATTAGATATAGTAAATAAAGAAAGTGCAAAAGTAGTAATACATCACTACAAAGATGGAACAACTGATAAATTAGCAGAAGATGAGACCTTAACAGGAGAAATCGGAACAAATTATACAACAGCACCAAAGGATATTGCAGATTATGAAGTGGTAATCGAAAAATTACCAAGTAACGCAAGTGGCCAATATACAGAAGATGTGCAAGAAGTTATCTATTACTATAAACAAACACCTGTAAAATTCATTGTATATCATTATTTAGAAGGAACAGAAGAAATTGTACCAGGTTCAGAAGATGACCAAATCAATGAAGAAAGAGAAAGAGGTTCAGAATATACAACAAGTCCAGCAACTGGAATTGATAACAAATATGAGTTAACAAGTATTTCAGGAAATCCTTCTGGAACACTAACAGAAAATGAAACAGTTATCACATACTATTATAGAATCAAAGATTCAGCAGGCGTTATTGTACATCATATAGATACAGATTCAAAAGAACAAATTGCACCAGATATCATAATCCCAGCTGAAGGAACAGGAAAATATGGAGATAGTTATACAACAACAGTAAGTAGCGAAATACCAGCAAATTATGAATATGTAACAAGAACAGATAACTGGGAAGGAACCATGGTAGATACATTAACAGAAGTTACATATGAATATAAATTGGTAGATCCAAATATCACAAATCAAAATATTGCTAAAACAGCAACGGAAAGCATTGACAATCCAAAAGCACAAATTGAATATGGAATCAACTATACAACAACTATAGAAAACTATATAGGAAAAGCACAAGTAATCATTGTGGATACATTACCATATAAAATAGATGTAGCAAAATCTAGCTTAAATGGTGGTACTTATGATGAAGAAAGTCAAACCATTACATGGGTAGAATTGGTAGATGGAATTGATACATATACAAATCCTGAAAGTGGAAATATTGAAATCCATAAAACTATCAAAGTGGTATATCTAAATATGGATGTATCAAAAGAAACCATAGAAAATAATGTATCTGGAAAAGTTAAACTATTTACACCAGATAAAACAAGTGAAGAGGTAACAAATACAGCAACAACCAATACAGAATTCAAAATGGATATCACAGTCAATAAAGTATGGGAAGATAATGAAACACAAGCACAAAGAAGACCAGAAGTGATAACCATAAATGTTATTGGAGAAGATGATGGAATTGTACAAAGTTATGATCTAAAAGTAAAAGAAGGAGAAACAAACCATACCTTTACAGATTTACCAAAATACAATCATGAAGGAAATCCAATAAATTATAGAGTAGAAGAACAAGAAAAAACACAAGGAGACTTACATTTCTATACATCAAGTGTAAGTGAAATAACAGATGTAGAAGGTGAAAAAGACCATAAACAAGTAACCATCACCAACAGTTTTACAACACCAACAGATACCATAAATATTATTGTCAATAAAATTTGGAATGATAATGACACACAAAGCATGAGAAGACCAGAAAGTCTAATATTAGTTGTAAAAAACGGAGACCAAGAGGTAAAAACACAAGAAATTACCAAAGACGATATGGTAGAGGGAACAACAAATCAATGGTCAACTGTGATTGAAGGCTTACCAACATATGATGAAAATGGTAATGAAATTCAATATACCATAGAAGAAAGAGAAATAACAGCGGGAGACCTAAAATTCTATGAAGCAGAAGAAAATCCTGTAACAGTAGAAGATAACCAAGCAACTATTAGAAATCATTTTGTAAGACCAGACGATACAACAACTGTGACAGTTAACAAAATATGGGATGATAACAATGATACAAATGGAAAACGTCCAGAAAATATTATTCTAGGAGTAGAAACCCAAAATGGTCTACAAAATCAAGAGGAATTCTCAGAAATTGTTACAGATAGTAATAAAGTAACGGATTCTGAACAAAAAATAGAAATAGTAGACAAAGCAAACGCATCTGGAGACTTATATATACACTTAGATGTAGACAAAGTGGAAGTTTGGCAATATACATTTGGAAACTTACCAAAATATAATGAAAATGGTGAAGATATTATTTATGCACCATTTGAAGATGAGGTAAATACAGATGATTTAAAATTCTATATAGAAACGTATGGGTTTGTAGGTAATATGCAAGCAGGATATATTATAACAAATAGCTTTGAAGTACCAAGGGAAGTTATTCATTTAACCGTTAATAAAGTATGGGAAGATAATGATATACAAGCAAATAGAAGACCAGAAAGTATTGTATTTAATGTAAAAGCGAAAAATGGAAATAATAATAATCCAGAAGAAGTGTTATACACGTATGAATTAGATGTTGCAACAGAAAATAGCTATACATTTACAGGTTTACCAAAATACAATAGCAGAGGAGATGAAATCCAATATACAGTAGAAGAACAAGAAAAGAATCCAGGAGATTTACACTTCTATACAACGAATGTGGGAGAAATTACAGATGTAACAGATTCTGAAATGCAAACAAGGGGATTAGTAACAGCAGAATATAACAAACAAATAACAATTACAAATACATTCCAAAAACCAGATGACACAACAGAAGTAACAGTAACAAAAGTATGGAATGACAATAATAATGAAGCCCAAAAAAGACCAGAAAGCATTAATTTACAATTGAAAAATGGAAATGAAACAGTAAAAGAACAAGTAGTCAATGTATCAAATGCCGTTACTGGAGATACAAACACATGGCAATATACATTTACAGATGTAGAAAAATACAATGATGATGGACAAGAAATTGCCTATACTGTAGATGAAACAGAAGTTAATAACAATGATTTACAATTCTATACCAAGAAATTAGAGGGAACAACAGTAACAAATACATTTACACAGGATACAACAAAGGTAGAAATACCAGTTAAGAAAATCTGGGAAGATAATGACATACAAGCCCAAAGAAGACCAGAAAGTATTATCATTGTATTAAAAGCAAATGGAGTAGAAAACCAAAGACAGGAATTAACAAAAGAAAATGCAGATATATTAGATAAAAATATATGGACATATACTTTCACAGAGTTACCAAAATATGACGAGTACAATAATATTATCAATTACACCATAGAGGAAGAAGAAAAAACACAAGGAGATTTAAAATTCTATACAGGTAAAGTAGATGGAACAACGATTACAAATACATTTACAAGACCAACAGAAAGCATCCGTATAGAGGTAAACAAAAAATGGGAAGACCAAGAAAATGTATACAATAAGAGACCAGCCTCAATAAAATTAGAAGTAAAACAAGGAGAAGCTGTTGTAAAATCTGCAGTGGTAACGCAAGATGATAATTGGCAAGCAACATTCACAGATTTACCAAAATATGATGAAAATGGACAAGAAATAGAGTATACAGTAGATGAAGAAGAAGTATTACCAAATGACTTATTCCATTATGAAAAACAAATTGGCGAAGTAACTGATAAAGAAATGCTACTAGATGAAAAAGAAGCAACTATTACAAATACGATGACAAAAATTCCATCAACAGTTGTAGTAAAATATGTGGATAAAAACACAGGAAAAGAGATATCAGACAGTAAAACAAAAGAAGGAATTATAGGAGATCCATTTGATGTAACAGAAGATGTAAAAGACATAGATGGATATACTTTGGTAGAAGAACCAGCAGAAAAAACAGGAGTGTATACCTCAGAAACACAAGAGAAAATTTACTATTATGCAAAAAATACAAGGGTAATTGTAAAATACTTAGAACAAGATGATACACCAGAAGATATAGCAGATAACCAAGTATTAGCACCAGAAGTTACGATAGAAGGATATGAAGGAAAAGACTATACAACAGTAGAAGAGGAAATACCAGAATATACTTTAGTCGCAACAACAGATAACTTGGAAGGAAAAATGCAAAGAGATGAAATTGTTGTTATCTACTACTATGCACCAAATACGAATGTGACAGTCAAATATCTAGAAAGAGATGATACAGCTGATAATAGTGATAACAAGGTATTGTCACCAGAAGAAATTATCAATGGACATGTAGGACAAGACTATACAACACAAGCAAAAGATATAGATGGATACACATTAGTAGCTGCAACAGACAATAGAGAAGGAACAATGACAAAAGACCCTATAGAAGTTATTTACTACTATGCACAAAATACAAAAGTTATCGTAAAATACTTAGAAAAAGATGAAACACCAGAAGATGATACAGATAACCAAGTATTAGCAGAAGAAGTAACGATAGAAGGTTATGCAGGACTAGAGTACGAAACAGAACAAAAAGATATAGAAAACTACACATTTGTAGAATCAACAAACAATACAGAAGGAAAGATGACAAATGATGTAATAGAAGTTATTTACTACTATGCACAAAATACAAAAGCAACTGTACAACATATAGATAGAGAAACAGGAGAAATCTTAAAAGAAGAGACGCAAGAAGGAAAAGTAGGAGACTTATTTGAAACACAAGCAGAAGACTTTGAAGGTTATGTATTAGTAGAAAGTCCAGAAGAACCAAATATCATTATGGATAAAACAGGAGAGCAAATAGTAAAATACTATTATGCCCATGTATCAGCAGGTGTTGTCGAAAAACATATTGATGACATCACAGGAGAATTGTTATACAGTGAAGAACATCAAGGAAATGAGGGAGATCAATATAACATACCATCAAGAGAATTTGACGGATATGATTTAGTAACAGAAGATAAAGATGGAAACAGTAGATTACCAGAAAATGCAGAAGGAGAAATGAAGAGAGATGAAGTCATCGAAGTAAAATACTATTACATCAAAAAAGCAAAAGTTATCGTAAAATACTTAGAAGAAGATGACACACCAGAAGATACAACAGATAACCAAGTATTAGCAGAAGAAGAAATCATAGAAGGACATGAAAATGACAGCTATGAAACAACTGCTAAAGAAATAGAAGACTACAATCTAGTAAAAACACCAGAAAATGCGACAGGAACAATGGTAATTACCAAAAATCCAGACGGAACATATAACACAGAAATTGAAGTTATATACTATTACAAAAAAGCAGCAGGAGGCGTTATAGAAAATCATATAGATATCACAACAGGAAATATATTAGCTATTGAAAAACATGAAGGAAATGTAGGAGATCCATATGACATACCATCAAGAAACTTTGACGGATATGATTTAGTAGAAGTGGATTCAGAAGGAAACAATAGATTGCCAGATAATGCCCAAGGAAATATGACAGAAGAAGAAATTGTAGTAAATTATTATTACATCAAACGAGCAAAAGTAAAAGTAGAGTATATAGATAAAATAACAGGTGAAAAAATAGATGAAGAAGAATTACCAGGACATGTAGGAGATAGTTATACTACAGAAGAAAAGAAATTTGACGGATATGAATTAATAGAAAAACCATCAAATAGTACAGGAGAAATGACGGAAGGAGAAATAGTTGTCAAATACTATTATGCAAGAAAAGCAGAAGTAGAAGTTAAGTACTTAGAAAAAGGAACAGATTATGAAGTAGCATCAAGCGAAACCATAGACGGATATGTAGGAGATAAATATGAAACTTCAGCAAAAGACATACCATATTATAAATTTGTAGAATCAACAGATAATACAAATGGAACAATGGAAAAAGATAAAATAACAGTTATCTACTATTATGAAAAACAAGTATTTAACATAGGAATAGACAAATGGGTAGCAAGTGTCAATGTAAATGGAATTAGTGAAGGAGCAAAAACAATTAATAACAAAGATGAGATGTATGTAGTAGATATCCACAGAAGTAAAACAGATACAGCAGACGTAAGAGTTACATACAAAATCAGAGTAACCAACAAGGGAGAAATCGAAGGAAGCGTTGGCGAAATCATAGAATATATTCCAGAAGGATATAGCTATTATCCAGAAGATAATAGTATCCAATGGGAAGAAAGAAATGGAACATTCGTAACAAATGCATTAGCAAATGAAGTTATCCAACCAGGACAACATAAAGAAATAGAAATTGTACTAAGATGGAATAGAGGAGAAAACAACTTTGGAGAAAAGAAAAATGTAGTAGCAATCAGTGGAGAAGAAAACCCAGCCGGATTTGCAGACAGCAACAAAGAAGACAATCAATCAACAGCAGACATGATGATAACAGTAGCAACAGGACTAGACAGAAATGGAAGATTCATTTTAAATGTAGTATTACAAGTACTAATATTTGTAGCTGTAGTATTGTTGATTATCCGTCGTAAAAGAAAATAGTATCCCATAATGTCCCATTGAGAAACGAACTCAATGGGACATTTTCATAAATTTATAGGTTTACAATAGATATGTCACACCTAGATAAAAAATAAAATATTGAAGGAAGTACCGAAAAATGATATAGTTGTTTTGACTAGAAACAAATAAAATATCAGGAGGTACTTCCTATGGGTAATAGTATAACACAAAA
>CASEEU010000025.1 GCA_949287075.1 uncultured Eubacteriales bacterium
AATGACATAGCAAATCTAAAAACTGACATCTTAGAGAAAGTGGGGCAAAAGATAATTGTCAAAGGGTCTTTAGGTAGAAGTAAAGCCTTTGAAAAAGAAGCTACAATAGAAAAAGCATATCCAAATATTTTTGTAGTAAAATATGAGGAAAATAATAGAAATGTAACATATAGTTATACAGATGTTTTAACAAGAACAGTAGAGGTTGAAGTATTTGATGGAGATTCTTATAGCCCATTAATACCACCACCAGTTAACTTAAAGAAGAAAAAGACAACAGAAATGTAAAATGATATGAAAGGGAAAACTTGAAAGAGTTTTCTTTTTTTTGCATTTTTGTTATAAATCAGTATGTACCTTCATATATATAAAATAAAGAAAAAAGATAAGGAGGTAAATAATGGTTGTAAATACAATAAAAGAGAATTTGTGTGTCAATAAAAAGGTAGCAACTAGAAAAGAAATTGTATTTGTAGAAGGAGATGTGATTGTACCAGATGCAAAACCAGATGTTTTAAATATAATTTGTACAAGTGGGGTAGTATGTATTTATAAAAAAGAAATCATAGATGAAAAAATGAAAATAGAGGGAAATGTAGACACATATATCATGTATATGACAGATGATAGTCAAGAACGAATAAGAGGGATTAATACAAGTTTAGATTTATCAGAAGTCATCAATATTCCAAATATAACAAGCGAAATGGAAAGTAATATATGTACAAACATTAAAGAAATAGAAGCAAAAGTAGTTAACGAGCGAAAGATATCTATCAAAGCAACAATAGAATTAACTGTTGAAATATATGCTAAAGAAGAGATTTCAATTGTGAATAGTTTAGAAAACACAGATGAAATTAAGATGTTGCAAGAGCAATTATCTGTTAATTCACTCATAGGAAGTGGAGAAACAAAAATATACGCTAAAGAAAATATTTCTATAGATAATATTGATAATCTAGTAGAGATTTTAAAATTTAATGTAGGAATCGGAAACAAAGACATCAAAATTAGTTATAATAAAGTTTTGACAAAAGCAGAGGCAGAAATCAAAATGATATATTTGACAGAAGATAATCGAATTAATAAAACAATGGCAACTATACCAATTATTGGGTTTGTGGACATTCAAGATGTCAATGAAGGAAATATATGTGATACAAATTATGAAATTCGAAACATTCTTGTAAAACCAAATTCTGTAGAAGAACATTCTGTATATATTGAAATGGAAATAAGCGTTACAACAACTGCATATGAAGAAAAAACAATTAATATTATTCAAGATTTATATAGTCCATCTGAAAACATTGAATTTAATAAAAAAACAGTAAGAACGATTGCAGGAAAAAGAGAAATTTTAGAGACAAGAGATATTAGTGAAAGATTGAGAATAGAAGAACTGCAAAGCAGAAATATTGTTGATGTAGATGTTGTTCCGAATATCATAAAGCAAAATATCATGGGGGACAAAATAATATATAATGGAGAACTAGAATTAAGATTTATGTTGATGGGAGAAGATTTACAAATCTTAATAAAAAAAGAAGCGGTACCTTTTGAATATAATCTTGACAACATCAATGATGGTAATAATCTAAACATACGTATGAACATAGAAATTGGAAGTCAGGACTTTATCATCCAAGAAGGAGGAGACGTATTAGCAAATGTGCAAATGAGAATGCATACAATGTTAGATAAAAATGTAAATATGAATACAATTGATGAAGTACAGACAACTGGAGAAAGAGAAGAACAAGATTATAGTATTATCATGTATATTGTGAAAAAAGGAGACTCTTTATGGAAGATTGCAAAAATGTTTGGAAGTACAATAGATGATATTGCTAGAGTAAATGGAATTGAAGATGAAAATACTATTTATCCAGGACAAAAATTATTTATACCAAGATATAAAAGAAAAGGCATGAGTAGCGAGCAGGCTTCTATGATAAATTATGCCTAAAATTTATTCAAGAACTAAGATACGAGTTCCCAATATATTTGCAAATGTAAAACATAAAAGAAAATTGGCTATGATAATAATTTTTATCACAGCCATTGTTATATCTATAAAGTTAATGTTAGACGCTGTTAATCCTATTTTTGATACATTATGCGAGAATGAGGCGAAAAGTTTAGCAACACTCATATCAAACGAACAGGCAACAAATGTCATGACAGAACATAGCTATGATGAGTTATTTACAATAGAAAAAGATAGTAATGGGAATGTAACAATGATAAAATCAAATGTTATTCCTATTAATGAAATCATTTCTGATGTGGCAATCAAAATACAAGAAGAAATTAATAAACAAGGAAGGCAAGATATCGAGATTGCTTTGGGGAGTTTTACAGGTATCAAACTATTATCAGGAAGGGGACCTGGTATTAAGATAAGGATATCAACAGTAGGGAATGTAGAAACGGATTTAAGAAGTGAATTTGAGGCACAAGGAATTAACCAAACCCTTCATAGAATTTATTTACAAGTAAAATGTGAAGTGAGTATCTTAACACCATTTAAAGATATTACCAAAGACATTACTAATCAAGTATTAATTATGGAAAATGTGATTATTGGAACAGTTCCAAATACTTATTATAATATAGAAGGCATTAATAAAAGTGATGCTCTTGAATTTGTAGAATAAATTCATATAACCTTTTAAAATAGAATATACTAAACTGTGACGAGTGATGTTTTAGAAGCAACTATAAGTATTGAAAATGTAGGAGAATTAGAGTATAATAATAATGATTTTATCGCAATGAAAGAAATGTTAAAAGGAGAAGAAAATGGATTATATTCACTTTTTTGGAACAACAGGAAATAAAGATATTATTTTTAAAAACATAAGGTCAGCAGGAGGACTATATATAAACATTGATGATACACATATTGTTTTTGATCCTGGAATTAATACATTTTATAAATATATTCATACATATGGTAATAAGGAAAGAATTGATGGAATTATTGTATCACATGTTCATATAGATCATGCAAATGATTTAAATATATTTATAGAATTGATGACAAATGGAGGAAGAGAAAAAAGAGGAAAAGTGATAGTACCAAAACAAGCAATAGATAATCAAATTTTACAACCATATTTGGAAAGTTTCCCTGAAAAGATAGAAACGATAGAAACAAATAGAACATATAAAATAAAAAATATAGAAATAACAACCTCTATACCACATGACCATGGAGTAGAATGTTATGGATTTACAATAAAAACTAGCAGAAATAAAATAGGAATTGTCACAGATACCAAATATTTTCCAGAATTATTAAAATCTTATGAAAATTGTGACATATTAATCATGAATGTAGCTTATCATATCAATAATAAAGAAAAAGCAAAACATTTGGATATACCAGCAGTGGAAGAATTTATAAAAACAATAGAACCAACGAAAGTGATAATAACACATTTTAATAAAAATATATTGAGTGAGAATCCACCAGAAATCGCACAAGACTTAACGAAAAAATATGGAATAGAAGTTGTTGCAGCAGAAGATGATATGGATTTGCATTTATAAAATAAAAGTAAATTAAGATATAATTAAATACGATGATAAAAACCTCAGAAGTTTTAAAACTTCTGAGGTTTGATATTTTCTATCTTTTACTGAATTGTGGAGCTTTACGAGCTTTTTTAAGACCGTATTTCTTTCTTTCTTTCATACGAGGATCTCTTGTTAAGAATCCATTTGATTTTAAAACTGGTCTATATTCTGCATTTGCTTCATTTAAAGCTCTAGCAATACCATGTCTGATTGCTCCAGCTTGACCTGTGAATCCTCCACCTTTAACTGTACAAATAACATCATATTTAGAAGTTGTATTTGTAACTGTTAATGGTTGTCTAACGATAACTTTTAAAGTTTCTAATCCGAAGAATTCATCAATATCTTTACCGTTAATTGTTATTTTCCCATTACCTTCAATAAGTCTAACTCTTGCTACTGAAGATTTTCTTCTACCTGTACCATAAAAAACTACATTTTCTTTTTTAGCCATATTATTTTACCTCCCATACTTCTGGTTTTTGTGCTTGGTTTTCATGCTCACTACCAGCATAAACTCTTAATTTTTTAGCCATTTTTCTACCTAAAGATGTATGTGGTAACATTCCTTTGATAGCTAATGTCATAGCTTTTTCTGGATTTTTTTCAAGCATTACTTTTGCAGGAACTTCTTTCATTCCTCCAATATAACCAGAATGATGTCTATAAACTTTTTGATTTAATTTGTTACCTGTTAAGATAACATCTTTACAATTAAGGATAATAACATGATCACCCATATCAATATTAGGTGTATATGTTGGTTTATGTTTTCCTCTTAATAATTTTGCAGCCTCTGTAGCAACTCTACCAAGTGGTTTATTAGCTGCATCAATAATATACCATTTACTTTCTACTTCATTTGCTTTTGCACTATATGTTGTATTATTCATGATGATAATACCCTCCTATTATTATAAATTTTATATATGAAATTTAAATCTAAAACCACCGGGGAGAGATTTTATATTTAAATCATATCTAACTAATAAATATATAATTGCTAAATAATTTTAATACAAAAAAGCGAAAATGTCAATAATTTTAACAAAAAAAGTTAAAAGTATTGAATAATTTAGTAATTAAATTTATAATTAATTCGTACAATTAAAAAGAAACGTGTATGAAAACAGGAGGGATTAAATGGCAGATACAGCAGAAAAAAAAGTTTCTAAAAGAAGGAAAGAGACTTTTATGCAGGGAATTATTACATTAATATTTTCACAATTGCTAATAAAACTGCTTGGACTTGTATATAATTTATATTTAACCAATAGAGAAGGATTTGGAGACCAAGGAAATGGAATTGTTTCAGCAAGTTATCAAATCTATGCGGTATTATTAACCATTTCTTCTACAGGTGTACCAAATGCTATTTCCAAATTAGTATCAGAAAGAGTAGCAGTAGGGGACCATAAAGGTGCTTATCGAATTTTTAAAATTGCATTTGCTACTTTTGCAGTTATTGGATTAATTGGAAGTTTAATGTTATTTTTTGGAGCAGGTTTGATTGCTAATCAATGGTTACAAATTCCAGATGCAGAGATGACAATGGTGGCATTATCACCAGCTGTGTTTTTTGTAGCAATTTCATCTGTTATGAGAGGTTATTTTAACGGAAGACAAAATTTAAAAGTAACAGCAAGATCACAAACTTTGGAACAGATTTTTAAAACAACACTTACCATTATATTAGTAGAAATTGTTGCCATTATTTCTAATACATCAACTGTATGGATGGCAGGGGGAGCAACATTGGCTACAACATTGGCAACATTTGTAGGATTTGGCTATTTATATTTATTTTATAAAACGAGAAGAAAAGAAATTGCTTCAGAAATAAGAGAAACAGTTAATTATAAATATGAAAGAGTTAGAAATATTGTAAAAAAGATTTTACTAGTTTCCATTCCAATTGCACTAACAGCTATTATGTCTTCATTAAATAAAAATATAGATTCTTTTACAGTTGTAAGAAGTCTAAAAGAGTTTATGAGTGAAGATATGGCTGTTACACAATATGGAATCTTAGGAGGAAAAGTAGATACTTTAACAAGTTTACCATTATCATTTAATGTTGCTTTTGCGACAGCATTAGTTCCAGCAATATCAGCAGCAAAAGCAATAAAAGATTATAAAGCAATAAAACAAAAATCAACATTTACATTATTAATGTCTATGTTAATTGGACTTCCATGTACAGTTGGAATGTGCATATTTGCTGAACAAATATTAAATTTACTATATCCAAATGCAAGTTCAGGAACACTTGTCTTACAAATTAGTGCATTAACAATTATTTTCACAATATTAGATCAAACAATCAATTCTATTTTACAAGGATATGGAAAATTAAGAATACCAGCAATTGCGTTAGGATGTCGGTGTAATTGTAAAATTAATTTTAAATTTAATTTTAGTTCCGATACCTTCCATAGGTGTTAATGGAGCGGCAGCTGCATCAGTAGCATGTCATTTAGTGGCATTTATGATATCGATTACTGCTTTGAAAAAAACAATAAAATTAAAATTAGGTATCAGAAGATTTGTTATAAAACCAATTCTTGCAACAATCATCATGGGAATTTGCTCATATTTTATTTATTCTTCACTTTTAGGAATAATTACAGAAAGTTTGGCTACAATAATAGCAATAATATTTGCAATCATTATCTATGTATTGGCAGTTGTTGTTTTACATGTATTTTCAAAAGAAGAAATAAAAATGCTACCTGCAGGAGATAAGATTTGTATGATATTAGAAAAGTTAAAAATATATTAAAATTTCAGAAAAAAAGAAGGATTTTATATATTTTTGGCGAATAAATTTATATAGTAGTACATTTATTGCCATTCCAAGCAATAAAAGTACATAACATTATACTTATAGGAGGTAATTTAAATGAACAAAGCTGAATTAATCGCAGCAGTGGCTGCAAAAACAGGTGAAACAAAAAAAGCAGCTGAAGCATCAGTAAACGCTTTCGTTGACGTTGTAACAGATGCACTTAAAAAAGGAGACAAAGTTCAATTAGTTGG